>CAYMIR010000083.1:0-6734 GCA_964390655.1 uncultured Marinovum sp. | reverse complement strand
ATCGATGCTTTTTTGAACCCGTGTTTCCCCATCTTTTTATTATTATATACCTTTGTTAAAAGATCCAATATTTAAAGATACATGCCTATGATCAACGGATTGCCCCCATGCAGACTAGCATAAAAAACAAACCGGATCCAAATACGTTGCTAGAATGGTATGATTATAACGCTAGAGATATGCCTTGGAGGATTGCACCTAAGAAAAGGTTGTCTGGTATTAGACCAAACCCATATCACGTCTGGTTATCTGAAATTATGCTTCAGCAAACGACCGTCGCCTCTGTCAAGCCTTATTTCACAAAATTTACAATAAAATGGCCGACAATATTTGATCTGGCAAATGCCAAAGATGAGGAAGTTATGGGAGCTTGGGCAGGACTGGGTTATTATGCAAGGGCTCGTAATTTATTAAAGTGTGCAAGATTGATCGCCAAAGATAAAAACGGGAAATTCCCCCAAGCATTCGATGCATTATTAAAATTGCCTGGTGTAGGTCCGTATACTGCATCTGCGATTGCCTCAATTGCATATGACATCCCAGAAACGGTCGTTGACGGTAACGTTGAAAGAGTGATTTCTAGAATTTTTAATGTCCATACAGAACTACCAAAAGCCAAAAAAGAGTTGTCATTTTTAGCAAAGCAACTCACCCCAAAGATTAGGTCTGGAGATTATGCTCAAGCAATAATGGATCTAGGCGCGACTATTTGCAAACCCAAAGTACCAAATTGTGAGATCTGCCCTTGGGTAAATCATTGCAGTTCAAAAAAAGCGGGAACATCTAAATATTTGCCACGCAAAGTGAAAAAAACAAAAAAACCAACACGATATGGGATCGCATATTTTGTTGAAAGGGCTGATGGCGCAATTCTGACTGAAATACGGCAACCAAATGGTCTTTTAGGTGGAATGCTCAGCCTGCCATGTTCTGAATGGGGGGATTTTTTTCAAGATGATCCACCAATAGAGGGGGATTGGGAAATAAGAAATAATCTCGTAAAACATACGTTCACGCATTTCAACTTAAGTTTAAAGGTCATGCATGTTAACGTGGAAATAGGAAAAACTCCTAAAAGGGGGAATTTTTTGAACCCAGACAAATTTGATCCAAACAATCTGCCAACAGTTATGAAAAAAGTTTGGAAATCAGTTAAATATTGAAATTAAATATTTTGGAGCCATATGGTTAAATCAAGTGTTTTAAAACCACTCAATAAAACAGGTCAGATCATAATCGTAGAAATAAAAAAAAATTAATTAAAAGTATCATTAGTTTTAGTAATGTCAGATAAAAGTATTTTATTGTCTTTTAAATATGCAGCACCGTTTTGGTCTTCTATTTTGTTCGCAATATCGCTCTGGGTTTCTTTCATAATTCAGGGCTGGGCAATTCTAATTGTCCCAGTATTTACTTTATTAATATTACCTTTAATCGACCAATATGTAGGTTTGCGAGTTGAAAACTTAGATACAAACCTGAAAGATTCTCAACTGTTTTGGTATCGTCTTATAACTCTGATTTGGGCTCCAATCCAATTTATTACTTTATTTGGCATTTTAGCACTCACAATTTACGCTGACATGTCCTTACCAGAAAAGATTGGCCTATTTAGCGCTATGGGCGTGTTAACGGGAACCATAGGAATAAATTACGCGCATGAACTGATGCACAAATCTGGTAAGTTAGAACGGTGGCTAGCAGATGCTTTGCTGGCGATGGTGCTTTACTCTCATTTCCGTTCAGAACATTTACTGGTTCACCATATTCACGTGGGAACGCCAAAAGACCCGGTTACAGCTAAGTACAACGAGAATTTCTATAAATTCTTTATGCGGGTTCTAATTCAATGCCCGATTTCCTCGTTCAACTCAGAAACTATGAAACTTGGACGTAAGGGACTACCTCCAAGCGACTTTACTAATCCATTTTATATTTATTTCGCCTCACAATTTTTTATGATTGCCTTATCGTTTCTGATTGGCGGATTTTTTGGATTGTTTTTATTTTTTATTCAAGCACTTGTTGCTATATTGTTGTTGGAATTAGTTAATTATATTGAGCATTACGGTTTATCGCGCAAAATTCTTAAAAACGGTAAATATGAGTATGTGCAACCTCATCATTCTTGGAACTCAACATATAAGGTATCAAATTGGGTCCTGATTAACCTACAAAGGCATTCTGATCATCATTTCAAACCAACCAGAAGTTTCCCATTACTTCAAAACCTTGGCGCGACAAAGGCGCCCCAACTTCCACATAGCTATCCAGCAATGGGGATTTTAGCGCTATTTCCAAGCGCTTGGATGTCAATAATGAACCCTAGAGTTACTCGTTGGCGAGAAATGTTTTATCCAGAAATAACTGAGTGGTAACAATAAGTAAAAAAAATCCGCCCAATGGGCGGACTTTAGTCTGTTGCGGTCTCTCACCACACGCTGTTGAATTATAATATGATTTCCGAACGAATTTGTTGTCTTAAAATATCAATTGGCACCATTTTACCATCCCGTTTAAAACCCCAATAAGTCCAACCATTACAACTTGGAGCACCTTCTAGAGCAGCGCCAACCTGATGAATTGATCCTTTTATATCGTCTCCTATCAACGTACCGTCAGCCCTAACTTTTGCCTTGTGACGCCCGTTCAAAGACCACAATTGTTCGCCAGGTGATAACATTCCACGCTCAATTATTTGCCCAAAAGGAACCCTGGGTTCAGCTCGTTTACTCGTTGATACTTCCAGCACGTCACTATCAAATTTTTTAATTTTCTTTATTCTATCTCGAGCGACGTCGATATAGTTTTGCTCTTTTTCAATTCCAACAAATTCTCGACCCAACATTTTTGCCACAGCCCCTGTAGTTCCAGTTCCAAAAAAAGGATCTAATACAACATCGTTGGGGTTAGTAGTGCCAACCAACACGCGGTGAAGCAGGCTTTCAGGTTTTTGTGTAGGATGGGCTTTTTCACCTTTTTTATTTTTAAGCCTTTCATTCCCATTGCAAATCGGCAAAATCCAATCCGAGCGCATTTGCATGCCCTCATTCAAAGCTTTAAGTGCTTCATAGTTGAACGTGTATTTTGCACCCTCTGATTTGGAAGCCCAAATCATTGTTTCATGTGCGTTTGTTAATCGTTTACCCCGAAAATTTGGCATTGGGTTTGATTTCCGCCAAATAATATCGTTTAAAATCCAAAATCCTTTGTTCTGTAAAGATGTACCAACTCGAAATATATTGTGATAGCTTCCAATGACCCAAATAGCACCGTTAGGTTTTAAGACTCGTCTAGCAGCATTTAGCCAGCTATCAGTAAAACGATCATAAGTTTTGAAACTATCAAATTGGTCCCAAGCATTATCGACAGCATCAACTTTTGAGTGATCAGGACGATGAAGTTCACCTTTTAACTGCAAATTGTATGGCGGATCAGCAAAAATCAAATCGATCGATTCCGAGGGAAGACTATCCATTATTTCAATGCAGTCTCCATTTAAAATTTTGTTTAAAGGAAGTTCTGTACCTTCCTTGGTAAAAGTCTTAATTGACATTCTGGCCTCAATATTTTGACGCTTTTTTGCGCTCGTTATTTACGCACACAATGATTCAAACGTGATTCGAGGTCAATTTATTTTTTTAATTCAAACACTTAATTATTTTCTTGATACAAGATATTGTATACGGGTTTAAAAGAGCGCCTATGATATGGGGTGATCCCTATATTTAGGATTGCTGATTTATGCAATTTTGTTGGGTATCCAGCGTTCTGAGACCAATCATAACCTGGAAATTCTTTATCTAATCCCGACATAAAACGGTCGCGTGTTACTTTTGCAACAATAGAAGCTGCAGCTATTGAAAGAGACTTGCTATCCCCTTTAGTTATAGTTTCAGATTCGCTTTCTAAGCCCCCAGGGCTTTTGTTTCCATCTATGAGCACAAAATCTGGCTTAATATTTAAGCCCATAATAGCCCTTTTCATTGATAGTAAGCTTGCCTGTAAAATGTTAATTTGGTCTATTTCTTCTACGGATGAATGCGCTACGCAGAATGTGCATGTGTCTTGAATTGACTGAAAAATTTTTTCACGATTTTTAAAACTCATTTTCTTAGAATCATTTAATCCACTTGGAATTTTTTGTGGGTTTAATATGACCGCGGCAGCGGTCACGGGCCCTGCGATGCATCCTCTTCCCACTTCATCAACACCTGCTATCGCTTTATAACCTTTTTTAATTAGTCCAGCCTCGACATCGAAATCGGGTAATGACATAACAAACCTTCTCGAAAAATCTAGATAGAGATTTTTTTTAACATAAGTAAACTCTAACTTGTAATTTATTTAATCTTTCCCCAAAAATAGAGTTAAAGGGGGTCTATGATTTGAGTCGCTTCGAAAACCGCACATTGACCCTCAGAGACGTCTCTGAAGCATCTGGTGTTTCTGAGATGACAGTAAGTCGTGTCCTCCGCGGTAGGGGCGATGTTTCCCAAGCCACTCGGGAAAGAGTTCTTCTAGCAGCAAAATCGCTTGGATACGTTCCCAATAAAATTGCAGGAGCCTTGGCAAGTCAGCGAGTGAATTTAGTTTCGGTAGTAATTCCGTCTATGTCAAATATGGTTTTTCCTGAGGTTCTGACAGGAATAAACTCAGTCTTAGAAAATACTGAATTGCAGCCAGTGGTGGGAGTCACCGACTACCTTCCCGAAAAAGAAGAAAAAGTTCTTTATCAAATGCTATCGTGGCGACCTTCCGGCATTATAATCGCTGGCCTAGAGCATTCAGATGCCTCAAGAGCGATGCTAAAAAGTACAAACATACCAGTAGTAGAAATTATGGATATCGATGGAAACCCTATAGATTCAGCTGTGGGAATTTCCCACAAGCGGGCTGGTCGACATATGGCGAAAGCGATATTGGAGGCTGGATACAGAAAAATAGGGTTTTTGGGGACCAAAATGCCTTTAGACCATCGCGCCAGAAAACGTTTTGATGGTTTTAGGGAGGCTTTGGCAAAAGAGAATATAGAAATTTCTGATCATGAATTTTATTCTGGAGGTTCTGCTTTAGCTAAAGGTGCGCAAATGACCCAGGAAATACTAAAGAGAACCCCAGATTTGGATTTTTTATATTATTCAAATGATATGATTGGGGCAGGCGGATTACTATCGCTTCTTGAAAATCATAAAGGTATTCCAAAAGAAATTGGTTTGGCGGGATTTAACGGTGTTGAACTACTTGACGGGCTACCAATGAAGCTTGCAACTATGGACGCTTGCAGATACGAGATTGGGAAGATAGCGGCCGAGATTATTTCAAATAGAGTTGCTGATCAAAAAGAAAACCATGAAAGAATAACTTCTCTGAAACCCAAACTTGATTTGGGAGACACACTTAGGTCTTGAATACTATCTAGAGAGCCGTGAAATCTCTTCTTTCAAACGTAATTTTTCTTTTTTCAATTGAGAGATATATAATTCATCTGAGGCTGGCGACTTATAAGCTTGCTCAACTTCACTTGAAAGCTTTTCATGCTTTTGTTTGAGGTTTTGGATATGCGACGTAATGCTCAATTTTGTTCTCCTTTCGCTACCAATAAAATAGTTTAAGCATAATTCGTTAATTTTGTCACTTGAGTTAGATCGGACTCGGCCAATTTCCGCCATTATTCATACAATGCATATATCAAATCCAGTTTATTAGGCTTGCGCCGTTCCTAAGCACCTTATCAACTTCTGGAACATACTTTTCCCGGGAGTCACTTTTTAGCGGATGCAGAATTATAGGTGATGAAATTATAAAACCAGCACGCCCATTTTTTTTTGCATGTAAAATTGTAAGTTTAGCGTTCTCATTCTTACGCGAAAGAATGGGCGTTATTACCAAGCTACCTAAGCTATTTGGCATATTGCTAAACATTTCCGGCAATCGGTCAGATCTAACTATAAAATGCACAAAGCCTTTTGGCTTTGCACGTTTTGCAGCAACTTTCAACCATTCGGAAATAGGACACATTTCTCCAAATGATTTTTCTTTAGCTAAGTTTATACTTCTGACCGAAGTTTTTCTATCAAAGTAAGGCGGATTTGCTATTACATGATCAAAACATTTACTAGTAATATTTGGTGATAAATTAGAGATATTAGAACATTCTAATTTTAATTCTATTCCATTTTCTTCTGAATTTAAACTCGCCAGATCTGCAAAAACTTTTTGAATTTCGATACCGTACAGTTCCACATTTCCAACTCGATAACCAATGGCAAAGCTAGCTGTTCCCACTCCACAACCAAGATCTAGAACTTTTTGACCTTCACTTACATTTACTGACGCCGCCAATAATATCGGATCTATCCCTGCCCTATAACCCTTTTTAGGCTGCCAAATCTTAATGCCACCTCCTAAAAAGCTATCTTTGGTAAAATCGTTCACATTAAATACTTTTCAAATCTAAACCAAAATCTTCCATCAGCTCCAGAGCCTGTTCATAATCACAGTCCAATACCATCAACCGCCGTGGTAATATGCCGATTGAACCTTCTAATACACTGATGTTTTCGTCGAGAGTAAAAGATACTATATCATTTGAGTTCAGGATAGTTTCGGCGTATACAATTTTCGTTACATCATTTGTGCTAAATAGTTCTTTCATAAGAAAACTTTATGAGCTGGTGCCATATATGTCGAGAAAAGATAAGGTTTAATCAGTGTTGGATAAAAAAATACAA
>CAYMIR010000082.1:0-6988 GCA_964390655.1 uncultured Marinovum sp. | reverse complement strand
GTTACCTTTCTGATAATTCAGGCGATTTATTCATTGAGGGAAATTCTGGCTCGGGACTCGTGTTGAGATGTACAGGACTTAAAGAAGGTCTTTTTACGAGCGAGAAGACTTTGATTGACGATGTAAAGAAAATTATTGGCTGGTATCTAGAAAAACAAAATGTTGAGGAAAATGGACGTCCAATGAGGATGCGAGAGTTTGTATCACAAAATAAATTTCCATGGAAAACGAGTAAAAAACTAAAAAAGCCTTTATTACGGGAAGTAATGGTTGGTAGTTACCCGAGCCATTTTATTTTAGCTGCACCTTTTGGCCAATTAAAAAGTGAGCATTTGCGAAAACTTGCAGCCGTTAATAAAAAGGTTCAGTTCACGATTAATCGAATGCTAATTGTTGAAAGTTTACCAGGCAAAGACCATGGGCTAATTGATGAGCCGCAAGATAACCGGTTAAAGATGAATGTGTGCCCAGGGGCTCCACATTGTTCATCCGCGACTATAAAAACTAGACATTTAGCGGAAAGTCTAGCTCATCAGAAAGAATTTATTATTGGGAGAAAGGTTCATATATCAGGATGCACCAAAGGATGCGCATCGCCTAATTCTAAAGATATTTGTATAGTCGGCAATGAGGGTAGTTTTGATATTGTTGAAAAAGGTTATGCTTGGGATAAACCCGTTGTTAGATGTTCTTCGCAAACTTCAGTTTTTGAACATCTAAGAGAAGCAGGGTCTTAAAGATTTAATATGCCACATAGTTACGAAAAAGATGGAGCAGCAATTTACGCTGAGTCCTTTGCAACGATAAGAAATGAAGCTGACCTTGCGCGTTTCAGTGAAATTGAGGAGGTCGTAGTTGTGCGTATGATACACGCGGCAGGCATGGTTGACTTGGCTTCTTTTGTTCAATTTACATCAGATTTTGCTGTTTCAGCCAGAGCTGCCCTTGAAGAAGGTGCTCCAATTTTATGTGATGCCCGCATGGTAAGTGAGGGTATTACCCGCTCTAGATTACCAGCGAATAATGAGATTATATGCACTCTCCAAAATCCTGAAGTGCCTCAAATGGCAAAAGATCTTGGGAATACGCGCTCTGCAACAGCTCTAGAACTATGGCGACCGTATCTTGATGGAGCCGTTGTGGCGATTGGTAATGCGCCGACTGCACTTTTCCACCTTCTGAATATGTTAGAAGATAAAAAATGCCCAAGACCAGCTGCTATTATTGGATGCCCAGTTGGTTTCGTCGGTGCGAGTGAGAGCAAAGACGCATTAATGAAATCAAAAGTGGTGCCTAGCTGTATTGTGAAGGGCCGTTTGGGCGGAAGTGCAATTACCGTAGCAGCAGTAAATGCTTTAGCGAGCCGACTTGAATGAAAAACCCCAGCTCAGAAATAGGAACAATTTATGGTGTTGGGTTGGGACCCGGGGCGGTCGATCTAATGAGCGTCAGAGCCAATAATTTGTTAAAATCTTGCAGTTTTATAGCATTTTTTAGAAAAGCCGGAAGGCCCGGTCATGCCCGACAAATAGTCTCTGAAATTTTACCCGAAAATGTCAAAGAATATCCAATGGAGTATCCTGTTACAACGGAAATCCCACTTTCTGATCCACGATATAAAAAAGTCATGACGTCTTTCTATGATGAGTGTTGTCGGCACATAAAATCTGTAATCGAAAGCGGGGAGGATGTTTGCGTTCTTTGTGAGGGTGATCCGTTTTTTTATGGGTCTTTCATGCACATTTATGAAAGGCTTCGATTTGAAGCTCCTATTGAGGTTATTCCAGCAATTACCGGAATGTCTGCAGCATGGACCGCAACTGGGTTACCAATAACTTGGGGTGATAATATCCTAACTATTTTAACTGGCACACTGTCGAAAGAAGCACTAGTCGATAAAATTAGTACTACCGATGCAGCTGTAATAATGAAGGTTGGACAAAATTTAGATAAGATAAGAGCTGCAATTACTTTGGCTGAACGTGAGAGCGATGCATTTATTGTTGAATATGCCGCTATGTCAAATCAATCTGTTTGCAAATTGGTAGAATATACTAAGGCAGTTGCCCCCTATTTTTCGATTATTATTTTGCATGGCGAGGCAAAATAAAATGGTAAAATTACTTACTATAGCTGGCTTAGGCCCTGGTGACTCAAATATGGTAACACCTAATGTGCAAGAAGCAATTTCGTCTGCAACAGACATTGTTGGATATATTCCCTATGTGGCTAGAATACCTCCACGTGATGGTTTGGTCTTACATCCTTCGGATAATAGAGTTGAGATTGAGAGGGCCGAACTGGCGCTGGATTTGGCGGCCTCTGGTAAAAAAGTTTTAATTGTTTCGTCTGGCGATCCAGGCGTTTTTGCTATGGCTGCAGCAGTATTTGAAATTTTAGATAAAAACCCAAGTCGATGGGCTGACGTAGAGGTTCAAATTCTTCCAGGTATAACGGCAATGTTGGCAGCGGCGGCCAAAATTGGTGCACCCCTGGGTCATGATTTTTGTACTTTAAATTTGAGTGATAACCTTAAACCTTGGGGGTTGATTGAAAAAAGACTTTTGCTTGGAATAGAGGCTGATTTTGCTATGGCGCTTTACAATCCCAGATCCAAATCAAGACCCGAGGGTTTCAATAAAGCCCTAACTATTTTAAAACGTGAATGTTCCAAAGATCGGCTTATTGTATTTGCGCGGGCGATTTCTACTCCCGAGGAAAAAATTCAAATTATGAACTTAACCCAAGCTAAACCAGAAATGGCAGATATGCAGACGGTTGTAATTATAGGATCTAGCCAAACAAAAGCTTTAATACAAAACGGAAAAACTTTCGCCTATACACCGAGATACTCTAAACTTGGTTCAACCAATTGAGGACGGCATCTGCGTGGAAAACTTCTGTTCGACTGGGTATGTAAGGCCTGTCAATCATAACAACGGATACACCCAAAGTTCTTGCGACGTTTATTTTGGAATAAGCCCCGCTGCCCCCTGAATTTTTGGCTACTACTAATTCAATTTTGTGCTTTTTGAATAATGCTGTGTCATCTTTGACAGTAAATGGGCCTCTTGAAATATTAATAAAGTGATCTGGAAATTTGAGCGGCCTTTCAGGTTGATCAACTAGGCGTAAAATGTATTTGTGTTGCGGTTGCGCGTAAAATAAAGATAAACTTTGCCTTCCAATAGCTAAAAGAATCCGCTTTTTTGGTATTTCCAAGTATTGGATAGCTGCTTCTACGTTTGGGACATTTATCCATTTGTCTCCGATTTCTTTTTGCCAAGGGGGACGGGTGAGCGCAGCCAGAGGTATGCCCGCCAAAGTGCATGCTTCTATTGCGTTCTTGCTCATTTGTGATGCGAAAGGGTGTGTTGCGTCTATTACATGAGAAATTTTTTCTAATTTAAGATACTCTACAAGCCCGGACACACCTCCAAAACCACCAACCCGTTTTTCGATTGGGGAAGGTCGAAGCCGACTTACCCGGCCAGCGTAAGAAAGTCTGGCATTTATACTAGTTTTAGAGATAATCTGTGCCAAGGCTGAAGCCTCGGTTGTTCCACCAAGTATCAAGAGATTTTTTTGCATGAACGATATTCCCTGGTTAACTATTATTGGCATGGATGCTGGCGGCTATGCAAGTTTATCACCTGAGGCCCAAGCGGTTTTGCAGGACACACCAACCATCATGGCACCACCACGGCATTTAGCTTCTCTCCCTCAACTTTCCGGAGATCAAATAGTTTGGCCGGTGCCTTTTTCTGAGGGAATTGAAAAGCTTCTTAAATTACGAGGTAGCCGTGTCGTCGTGATATTTTCTGGTGACCCATTTTGGTTTGGGGCAGGCTCTCAAATTATCCAAAAGCTTGATCGAAGAGAATGGTGTGCAATACCAGCACAAAGTTGTTTTTCGTTGGCAGCGGCAGAATTAGGCTGGCCGATAGAGAAAACATTTCAACTTGGACTTCATTCGGCTTCTTTTTCAAGGTTGCGCCCTTACCTCGCAGTTGGTCAAAAACTCATGGTAACAGTGCGTGATGGTGAATCGGTTAACTCATTGAACGATTATTTAATTGAAACTGGATTTGGCGATAGTGAATTGTGGGTTTTAGAGTCACTTGGTTCAGCAAGTCAGAACGTGACAAAAACTCTAGCAAAAGAAAAAATTAAAAGAAAATTTCAACACCCTCTTATGGTGGGGATAAAAGTTTTTGGCTCTGGAAAGGTCTTGTCACAAGCATCTGGCCTTATTGATGACTGGTTTGCAAATGATGGACAAATCACAAAGCAGCCCATACGAGCGCTTACTTTATCTGCCCTAGCCCCCCAAACCGGCCAACATCTTTGGGATTTAGGCTCTGGTTCTGGTTCTATAGCAATCGAGTGGCTGCTTTCGGGACCCTCTATGAAAGCTACATCTGTCGAAAAAAATTCAATCAGGGCAGAAAATATAAATTTAAATGCTGCAAAATTAGGCGTCGATTGGATCGAAGTTATCGAGTCAGATATCATGGATGCTTTGAGTAAACTTGATCGCCCTGATGCAGTTTTTATAGGTGGTGGATTTAGCGCTGAGTCGTTTGAAAAAATATGGAAAATTATTCCTGCTGGCACTCGCTTAGTCGTTAATGGCGTTACAATTGAAACTGACCGTTTGATTGTTGACTGCGCAGAAAATTTTGGTGGCCAACTATTACGTTTTGAGTATTCGCAACCAAAGCAGATTGGTGGGAAAAGTAGCTGGAAAGCGTCTTATCCTATTACACAGTGGGTGGTTGTGCGCTGATGGCAACAGTTTGTATCGCTGGTTTTGGTTTAAGATCCTTGGCAAATACGGATAGTCTTGTTAATGCCCTGAATAAAGCTAGGGCTGAACATAAAATCAGTGGTTTTTCTGCTCCGAAAGATAAGGTGGATCATCCCGCTTTGAAGGCGCTTGCTAAAACATATGAGTTACCATTGTATGCGGTTGAAAATGAAGTAATGAAATCAATGGAAACATTTACACAATCAGCAATTGTAATTGAAAAGCGACAAACTGGCAGTGTGGCAGAAAGTGCAGCACTGGCCTTTTTTAAGGGCCCAGCTAAACTTTTAGGGCCAAGAAAAATTTCGGATGACGGGTTAGCTGTATGTGCTATCGCTGAAGGGGAAAGCATATGACTGTTCATTTTATTGGGGCAGGTCCGGGCGCTGCTGACTTGATAACACTGCGAGGACAAAAGTTAATAGAAAGTTGCAAAGTTTGCCTTTATGCGGGCTCTCTTGTTCCATCTGAGATACTTACGCATTGCCCCGAAGATGCTCAGATTATCAATACTGCTCCGCTGGATCTGGACGCTATTATAGAAGAATGTAAAAGAGCAACTGAGTTGGGTTATGACGTCGCGCGGCTGCACTCGGGCGACTTATCAATATGGTCAGCTATGGGCGAGCAGCTTCGCAGACTTCGAGAAGAAAAGATAAATTTCACGCTGACGCCAGGAGTTACCAGCTTTTCTACAGCAGCAGCGGCCCTCGGTACAGAATTAACCTTACCTAACCTAACGCAGTCGGTAGTTCTAACCCGTACTTCGGGTCGTGCATCGGCCATGCCTGACGATGAGTCACTAGAGAATTTTGCTCGTACAAAAGCTACTCTCGCCATCCATCTTTCAATACATAACTTAACTCAAGTTGTTGAAAAACTTATACCATTTTATGGTGATGATTGTTCAGCTGCAGTAGTATATCGGGCTAGTTGGCCAGATCAAAAAATATTTCGCGGCACTCTTGTGAGTTTTAAAGATGGGGTGTCAGAAGATATTGAAAGGACTGCTCTCATTTTAGTGGGACCTGTGCTTGGAAATGAGACATTTGTGGAAAGCTCTCTATATTCCACTGACTATGACAGACGTTTTCGTCCTCAGTCTGCGGATGAGGGAAAAAAATTATGAAGCAACCACCCGGCCTCTTAATATCAGCGCCCAGTTCAGGTACTGGAAAAACAACAGTCATGCTTGGTTTATTGCGGGCTTTGAGGGACAAGGGTTTACTAGTGCAGCCATTTAAGAGTGGCCCCGACTATATAGATCCAGCTTTCCATTTTGCAGCAGCTGGTCGCAATTCATATAATCTAGATAGTTGGGCTATGTCTGATGCATTAATGGATAATCTTGTAGCTTTATCAGATGGTGCAGATTTAATTCTTACAGAAGGTTCAATGGGGCTTTATGATGGGGTGGCTAAGCCAGGACAGTTCGGCCACGGCTCTAGCGCTGAAACGGCCTTAGCTTTTGGTTGGCCAGTAATTTTAATAGTCGATGTAAGTGGGCAGGCTCAGTCTTCTGCAGCAACAGCCCTTGGTTTTTCTAATTATAATAAAGAAATTAATATTGCTGGTGTAATTTTAAACCGAGTCTCTAGTTCCCGCCATGAACGTCTTGCAAGACTTGGCTTTGAACAGGCTGGTTTAAAAGTTTTGGGAGCGCTACCTAGGCGTGGCGATTTAGTTTTACCAGAAAGGCACTTAGGACTTATCCAGGCAGTTGAGCACCCAAACCTTGAAAAGGCTATTGCTGATTATGGAGTTTTTTTAGCATCAAATGTCGATCTGGATCAGCTGCAGCAGTTAGCTCAGAGCGGAGTAAAAGCATCTAATTCCAATTCACAGCTTAACTTACCTAGTCCGCCAGGACAGCGCATTGCGCTTGCGCGTGATGAGGTATTTTCATTTACTTACCCTCATATACTGCGGCACTGGCATTCATCTGGAGCCGAATTGAGCTTTTTCTCTCCAGTTTTGGATGAAATACCTGATAAATCCGCTGATGTAATTTGGATGCCTGGCGGTTACCCAGAACTTCATGCAGGAAAGCTAGCAACAGCAGAAAATTGTTTTTCTGCGATTAGGGATCATGCGCGAACGCGACCAGTTCACGGTGAATGTGGTGGCTATATGGTACTTGGTAGCCATCTCATCGATAAAGAAGGGATATCACATAAA
>CAYMIR010000081.1:0-7095 GCA_964390655.1 uncultured Marinovum sp. | reverse complement strand
TTAATTTTGAGCAATTTGTCCAACTTTATGTTCGTTTCAAATTTTTTATAAACAGCACTCCATTTTTGTTCAGAAACTGATGGCATTTCCAACTTATTGGTTGTTCATATATGTAGACACTTTGCGGAAAAATGTGTAAGTTTTTATTGACATATTTTTATGCTCAGCAATACTGAAGTTGTGCCCTTTGCCAGTCATATGACAGCCAAGGGACGGAGAGAGCAAAAGAAAGACCGCGACTTGCTGTATACTGCAGAAGAAAAAAAGCGCAGGGATGAGACTATTTGGACGCAAGTGCAGGGGGTACTCGCGCCGCTGCAATTTTTTGTTTTTCTCGTATCTACCTACCTAGTGATAAAGTATTTAAATACTGGTTATGGCTACCAACTTGCCACTATTTCAGTAATTGCTAAGACATCTATTCTATTATTAATAATGATAACCGGCGCGATCTGGGAAAAGGTTGTTTTCGGTCAATACCTCCTAGCGCCTGCGTTTTTTTGGGAAGACGTTGTAAGTTTCTTCGTAATTTTCTTGCATATTGCTTATGTCCTTGCTCTCTGGATAAATTTATTTTCAGAGCAACAACTAATGTCGTTAGCTCTTTGTGCGTATGCTGCATATTTTGTGAATGCTATACAATTTCTCATAAAATTAAGGGCTGCTAGGCTGCAGTCAGCTTGGGAGGATGCTTATGTCCAGTGAAAACCCCCTAGCTGGCTGCATAAATGCACCTGTCCTCAAGGAGCGTGGGCAGCATGAAGTTTTCTGCGGTTTAACGTCGATAATTTGGCTCCATCGGAAAATGCAGGATGCATTTTTTCTTGTTGTTGGATCGAGGACTTGTGCTCATTTACTGCAGAGTGCTGCAGGTGTGATGGTGTTTGCTGAACCTCGATTTGGTACTGCGATACTTGAAGAAACAGATTTGGCTGGAATGGCAGACGCTCAGCAAGAGCTTGAAAAAACCGTCGAAGAATTACTTTCAAGACGAACGGACATAAAACGATTATTTTTGGTTGGCTCATGCCCATCAGAAGTTATTAAAATAGATTTAGCTACTGCAGCAGAAAAATTATCTGAGCGATATTTTCCGAAAGTAAACGTTATAAATTACTCCGGTTCAGGAATCGAAACCACTTTTACTCAAGGTGAAGATGCCTGTTTAGAGGCGGTGATTCGGGGCCTTGAGCCGTCAAATGAAAAGCAACTTGTAATACTTGGAGCTCTTCCAGACATTGTTCATGATCAGATGCTCAGGTTATTAGAACAGCTTGGTTTGAAGAATGTCTTTGTCTTGCCTCAGGTTCGAGTTGATGACAAAGTTTCGGTAGGAAGTAATACGCATTTTATCTGTGCGCAGCCATTTCTAGGTGCAAGCTTTGAAGAGATGGTTCGTCGCGGAGCAAAGCCCATCTTTGCTCCTTTTCCTTTCGGGGCGAGCGGAACAACCGCATGGTTGAAAGCGATTTGTGACATCTTTGGGGTCTCAAAAGAAACTTTTGAAGCAGTAACTGATGCTCCTCGTCGGCGCGCAGAAATTGCAATTGAAAAGGTTTCGAAAATATTAACTGGTCGCTCACTTTTCCTTTTCCCAGATAGCCAACTTGAGATCCCTCTAGCTAGGTTTTTAAATCAAGAATGTGGGATGAAACTTATTGAAGTTGGGAGCCCATATATTCATAAACAGGTCGTTGGGCCTGATCTGCAGCTTCTTCCAGAGGGAATAATAATCTCTGAAGGTCAAGATGTTGATAAGCAGTTAGATCGAGTGTTTGATCACATGCCGGATTTAACAGTCTGTGGATTAGGATTGGCAAATCCTTTAGAGGCTAGAGGTTTAACCACCAAGTGGGCTATAGAATTAGTTTTTAGTCCAATACATTTTTATGAACAGGCAGCCGACCTAGCATCACTTTTTGCTCGGCCCATAAATCGATCTGAGAAACTTAAGATTGGCAGGGTCGCATGAAGCTCACGGTTTGGACATATGAAGGTCCTCCACATGTCGGAGCGATTCGAGTGGCGACTGGAATGGAAAAGGTACATTTAGTTCTGCATGCTCCGCAAGGTGATACATACGCTGATTTATTATTTACCATGATTGAAAGGCGGAACCATCGCCCCCCCGTGACCTATACTACATTTCAAGCTCGTGATTTGGGGTCAGATACGGCGAGCTTGTTTAAAAAGGCTTGTGTCGAAGCTTATGAAAGATTTAAGCCTGAGCTGCTGCTCGTGGGCGCTTCGTGTACGGCGGAGTTAATTCAGGATGACCCCGGGGGGCTAGCCGAAACACTTGGTTTACCGGTTCCTGTAGTGCCTTTAGAATTACCCAGTTATCAGCGGAAAGAAAACTTTGGTGCAGATGAAACTTTTTTCCAAATTGTAAAAACTCTTTCTAAACCGCTGGAAAAAACTAGTGAAATCACTTGTAACCTAATAGGGCCAACGGCATTAGGATTTAGGCATCGTGATGATGTTCTGGAAATGACTAAACTATTAAATTCCATGGGAATAAAGGTAAATGTGTGTGCACCCTATGGCGCTACACCAAAAGATATAGAGCTAATTTCGCAAGCACACTTCAATGTTTTGATGTATCCCGAAACTGGTGAAATGGCATGTAGGTATTTAGAGCGTACTTATTCACAACCTTTTACTAAAACGGTTCCAATAGGTGTGGGAGCTATTTCAGACTTCGTAAAAGAAGTTTCTGAAATCGTGGAAATTAACGCAAATGATGCTGATACTTATTCCCAGCTTCCTTGGTATTCAGCTTCGGTAGACAGTACTTATCTTACAAGCAAAAGAGTTTTCATTTTTGGAGATGGCACTCACGCGATGACTGCCGCCAGAATTGCTAGAGACGAAATTGGTTTTGAGGTGGTTGGTCTAGGATGTTTCAATAGAGAGTTAGCTAGGCCTATGCGAAAGTTTGCTGCTACATTTGGTCTGGATGCTCTTATTTCTGATGATTATCTGGAGGTTGAAAAGCACATTCAAGCCGTTGCTCCAGAACTTATTTTGGGTACACAAATGGAGAGGCATATCGGAAAAAGATTAGGAATCCCATGTGCCGTTATTTCAGCTCCTGTTCATGTTCAAGACTTTCCAGCTCGGTACTCTCCGCAAATGGGGCCGGAAGGTGCAAACGTGATTTTTGATACTTGGGTCCACCCATTAGTTATGGGTTTAGAAGAGCATTTACTCACCATGTTTAGGGAAGACTTCGAGTTTCATGATGAGGCAGGCCCAAGTCATCATGCAGCGCATAGCCCTAGACAAAAAAATGAACCGCAGGTTGCTGAAGCCGCTGATAATATTGCTGAAAATAAAATGATTTGGCTTAAAGATGCTGAGAAAGAACTTAAAAAAATACCGTTCTTTGTTCGAGGCAAGGCTCGCAAAAATACAGAAAAATATGCTGAGAATAATGGATTTTCCGAGATATCTATAGAAACCCTTTACGAAGCTAAGGCACACTATGCGCGATAGTTTTGATCATATAGTCTCTGATAGAATAAACTATCGAATTGTGATTGTTACACTAGATTCTCACAACGCCCGTCCATGTGAGCGGGCATTACTAAATATGCTACCTGATTTCAATGGATTGCAAATTGACATATTTGCTGCCGCTGAATGGGATGAAGATCCTGAAGCTTTTGCCGCTGTCCGTGAAGCCATATCTCAGGCTGACATAATTGTTATAAATCTTTTATTTTTAGAGCATCATGTAAAAAGGCTTTTGCCTGAAATTCAATCACGACGAAATTCTTGTGATGCCATTGTTGGAATGATTAGTGACGCGGAGCTTGTGAAGCAAACGAAAATGGGTGCTCTTGATATGCTTTCCCCGCAGAGTAATGTCATGTCCCTTTTGAAGAAGTTGCGGGGCTCTTCGAAGCCATCGAGCGAAAGTGGCGAAAAGAAGATGCGAATGCTTCGCAGACTTCCCAAAATCTTAAAATTTATCCCAGGAAAATCGCAAGACTTAAGAGCTTGGTTTCTAGCCATGCAATATTGGCTCGGCGGAACAGATGAAAATATTGAGTCTATGTTGCGCTTTCTAATTTCACGTTATTCGAGAGTGGAGGGATGGCGTGGGTGTAAAACTGAAATGCCAAAGGATTATCCAGACGTAGGTCTTTATCATCCTGACACCGAAGGAAAAATAGTTGATAGTATTGAAGATCTGCCAAAACTGGAAAGCCCCGTAGGGACAATTGGTATTCTTTTGATGCGATCGTATGTCTTGAGTGGTGATACTGCGCATTACGATGCTGTTATTAAAAGATTTGCGGAACATAACATTCAGGTTGTTCCAGCTTTTTCAGGGGGATTGGATGCAAGACCAGCCATTGAAAAATATTTCAAAAATTCTGAAAAACCGGTAATTGACGGACTTCTATCGTTGACAGGGTTTTCTTTGGTTGGAGGGCCCGCTTATAATGATAGTGAGGCAGCTGTCAGCGTTTTAAGAGAGTTAAATATGCCCTACGTTGCGGCTCACCCTTTGGAATTTCAAACTTTATCGCAATGGTCTGGTTCAAATGGTGGCCTTGGTCCAATAGAGACAACAATGCTTGTTGCCCTACCAGAACTGGATGGTGCAATTAATCCAACAGTTTTCGCTGGCCGTCACGGTAATAGCGGCAATCAACGAGCAATGGCTCCTTGTAATGAGCGAATAAATATACTTGTTGAGAGATGTGAAAAGCTGACCCTATTGAGAAAGAAATCAGCTGCAAATAAAAAAATAGCAATAATCATTTTTGGTTTTCCACCGAATGCAGGTGCTGCTGGAACTGCTGCATACTTGAACGTTTTTGGCTCATTGTATCGAACAATGTTACAGATGAAATTGGATGGTTATGACATAGAAGTTCCGTCATCAGTTGAAGAACTAAGAGATCAAGTTTTGAACGGAAATTCTTCAAAATTTGGTCAAGATGCAAACGTTGCTTATAGGGTTGATGCGGATTGGGTTGTTAAAAATACGCCATGGCTGGAAGAAATCGAAAATCAATGGGGTTCAGCTCCTGGCCGGGTTCAGTCTGACGGAAATTCGGTTTTTGTGTTAGGAAAAGATTTCGGCAATGTTTTCGTAGGATTACAACCCTCATTTGGCTACGAAGGTGATCCTATGCGCTTACTCTTTGAAAAGGGGTTTGCGCCAACTCATGCATTCTCAACTTTTTATCAATGGTTGAAAAATGAATATAAAGCAGATGCAGTTCTGCATTTTGGTATGCATGGCGCACTTGAATTTATGCCTGGAAAACAGGTTGGTTTGAGTGGGGAAGATTGGCCAGATCGCCTAATTGGTAATTTGCCAAATATCTATCTTTATGCATGTAACAACCCCTCTGAGGCTAGTTTGGCAAAGAGGCGCAGTAATGCAGTCACCATAACACACCTTACACCACCGGTTATAGCAGCGGGTTTATATAAAGGATTACAAGAGTTAAAAGATAGTTTGGTCCGCTGGCGCGAGATGCTAGATGACGATGCTGCAAGACCGGAATTAGCGACTTTGATCCGGGAACAAGCCGAAATATTAGACTTTTCTGAAACAGATATCGATGCTCTTTGGCTTAAGTTATTAGAAACAGAAGAGGCACTAGTTCCAGAGGGCTTGCACGTTTTAGGTGAGGAGCTTTCAGATCATCAGTGTCAAAGTTATGTAGATGCAATTGATGGGTTAGGGTCGGAAGAGCAAACTAAACTATTTAAGGCGCTTAAAAAACAAAGTGAAATTCCAGCTTTAATGGACGCGCTTGCGGGGAAATACATTCCGCCTGTTCCGGGTGGAGATATTGTTCGCTCAACTGATATTCTTCCAACCGGACGCAACATTCATGCTTTTGACCCATTTAGAATGCCGACTGTGTTTGCGTGCCGGCAAGGTGAAATTCAGGCAGAATTATTACTCAAAACTCACAAAAAATTTCCTCAAACAGTGGCTTTAGTTTTGTGGGGCTCTGATAATATTAAATCGGATGGTCAGCAGATAGCACAGGCACTTGCTTTAATTGGAGCAACGCCAAGATTTGACAGTTTTGGAAGGCTTTCGGGAGCAAATTTAATTCCATTGGAAGAGTTGGGAAGACCCAGAATTGATGTTGTAATGACACTTTCTGGCATTTTTAGAGACCTTTTACCACTGCAAACCAAAATGTTGGCTGAAGCAGCATATCAGGCTGCCACAGCAGATGAAGATCCTTCACAAAATTTTGTCCGTGCAAATGTCTTAGACTATATGGCTAGGACTAACAGTGACATTGAAACAGCAGCTTTGAGAATATTTTCAAATGCAGAAGGCGCATATGGCTCTAATGTCAATCAACTAGTCGATAGCTCATCCTTTGATGAAGAAGATGAATTAGCTGATGCTTATGAGGCTCGCAAAAGTTTTGCGTATGGACGAGACGGTAAGCCCAGTCAAAACCAGAAATTACTAAAAAATGTTTTGTCTAAAGTTGATCTCGCTTACCAGAATTTAGAAAGCGTCGAGCTTGGTATTACTACTGTTGATCACTATTTTGATACGTTGGGTGGAATTTCGAAAGCAGTTAGCAGAGCGCGTGAAGGCCAAGCGATAGATGTTTATATATCTGATCATACGAGAGGAAATGGGAAAGTCCGAACGCTTGCTGATCAGGTTTCTCTGGAAACACGTTCAAGATCATTAAACCCAAAGTTTTACGAATCTCTACTTGATCATGGTGCTGAAGGTGTACGTCAGCTGGAGGCCCAGGTTACCAATACACTTGGTTGGTCAGCTACAACAGGAAAAGTAGAGCCTTGGGTTTACCAACGAATTAGTGAAACTTTTGTTCTAGATGAAGAGATGAGAAATAGGATTTCTGATCTGAACCCAACCGCTAGTTCAAGAATGGCGAACAGGTTGCTAGAGGCAAATGATCGTTCTTACTGGAACCCAGATCCTGAAACAATCGCAGCACTTCAAGATGCGGCAGATACTCTCGAGGATCGAATGGAAGGAATAGCTGCCCAATGAATTTAGTATTTTCACAAACAAAAAGGTGCCTGATATGAGCCCATTAGATAAATCCCCACCACAACTGC
>CAYMIR010000080.1:0-7144 GCA_964390655.1 uncultured Marinovum sp. | reverse complement strand
CATCCCAGTTTTCAGTATAGGCCTCTATGTACTGCCTATCATAAAGTTTTTCTTCAACAATAACATTCATTATTGCATTGAGCATCGAGACATCAGCTCCAGGCCGAAACTGAAGCATGTGGGAAGCATATCGTTTGAGTGCTTGTCCTCGAGGATCCATCACGATTAGTTTGCCGCCCCTTTTGGTAAATTGCTTAAAATACGTAGCTGCGACGGGATGGTTTTCTATGGGATTGGCGCCTATAACGACAGCTACATCTGCGTTTTCAATTTCATTGAACGTCGCAGTAACTGCTGCTGAACCAACATTTTCCATCAACGCAGCGACCGAAGACGCATGACAAAGCCTGGTGCAATGGTCAACATTATTATGCCCAAACCCCTGACGAATGAATTTTTGGAAAAGGTAGGCTTCTTCATTTGTGCATTTTGCGCTACCAAATCCTGCAACGGATGCACCGCCAACTTTTTCTTTTAGAACTTTGAAACCTCCCGCAGCAAAATCTAGTGCTTCATCCCAAGTGACCTCGCGAAAAAATTCTTGCCAGTTGTAGGGATCGACATTTAAACCTTTTTTTGGAGCGTCATCACGCCGTATTAAAGGCTTCATAAGACGATGCTCATGATGAATGTAATCAAAGCCGAAGCGACCTTTAACGCATAATCGTCCTTCGTTTGCAGGGCCATTAATACCTTCAACAAATTTAACTCTTTTATCTTTTACCTTTAGGGATACCTGGCATCCGACTCCGCAAAAAGGGCATACACTTTTGACTTCACGATCAAAATCTGCACTATCTCCAATCTGCCGATCATCCAGCACAGAGGCAGGCATAAGTGCACCTGTTGGGCAGGCTTGAACACATTCGCCACAAGCAACACATGTGCTATCCCCCATAGGATCAGCTAGATCAAATGTGGGGTATGCGTCGTGACCGCGGCCCGACATTCCAATCACGTCGTTAACTTGCACCTCACGGCAAGCACGAACGCAAAGCCCACACTGAATGCAGGCATCCAGATTAACACGCATTGCTAAATGACTATCGTCTAATAAGGGAACTCGATCTTTTTCAATTTTGGGTAAACGGCTTTCGGTAACTTCATTTTGCTCTGCCATATCCCAAAAATGGCTAGAACGGTCATGGGAAATACTTGCCTCAGGTTGATCAGAAAGAAGCATTTCTACAACCATTTTTCGTGAAGATTTTGCACGATCAGTATTAGTTGAAACAATCATACCTTCGGTGGGTTCACGTATGCATGACGCTGCTAAAGTTCTTTCACCCTCTATCTCAACCATACACGCCCGACAATTTCCGTCTGGCCGGTAAGCCGGTGTAGGCTTATGACACAAATGAGGTATTTTTATGCCTCGCCCATTAGCAATTTCCCATATTGTTAGACCCTCATCAGCTTCAACTTTTTTTCCATCTAAGGTAAAAGAAATCTTCTGGGGCATTATTTTCTCCGGCTATGAAGTAAGTATACACCATTAAAGAGTGATAATCAGTCAACTAATCCCGACAACAGGTAACTTATTTGCGCCAAACAAATTAATCCAGATTAATTTGCTTAATTTAAAAATTTGTGATTCAGAATGGATGTAGTTTAATTAGACTTTTATCCAGGGGAACTCTAATGCCTGAAATCACGCTAGTACGGCATGGGCAAGCAAAGCAAAATGCTACTTCAGAAGAGGATTATGATCACCTAAGTGAGCTCGGCAGAATGCAAGCCAAGTGGGTTGGGGAACATTTTCGTAAGCTAAAATTATCCTATGATGTGATAGTTACAGGTACTTTAACTAGGCAAATAGATACCCAAATTCTGATGGGTGTAGACACAAAAACGCCGGTCGTCAGGGATGAAAGATTTAATGAAATCAGGCTATACGACTTAGCAGGTTTACTTAAAAATCAATTTGGCATTGATTTTCCTAAAGATGAGTCAAGCTTCAAAAGGCATCTAAACTTAACATTTAAAAAATGGGAAAATGGAGAAATCATGAACCCTCCAGAGACATTCCAAAATTACAAATCTAGGGTGTCCGAAGGTTTGCATGAAATCAAAAATCTTGGGGAAAAGATTTTACTAGTAACTTCAGGCGGTATAGTTGCAATGGCTGTTAAGCATACACTGAACTTAAATACAGAAGCGCTCGGAAACTGTCTTTTAGCTAGTTGCAACACAGGGATCACAAAATTACTTTATTATGACCAAGGATTTGTAATATCACAAATGAATGCACTCCCGCACCTAGAAACTCCGGCGCGTTGGGAAAAACGAACTTACACATGAGTAAAAGAATGCTTCATTTATGGATTAGATCAGAGCAAAGAAAAAATGAAAAAAGAGTCGGCATTACTCCACAAGACGCTTCGAAATTAATTGGTAACGGTATTAAAGTCACTGTCGAAGAAAGTGCCGATAGGATTATTTCTACCGAAGAGTATCATAAACTCGGATGTAAAATAGCTGATCAACATTCCTGGCCAAGAGCACCTAAAGACGCCATTATTCTGGGACTAAAAGAACTATCAGAAGATGTGGAGATATTAGAACATAAACATATTATGTTCGGTCACGCATTCAAAGGGCAAACTGCCGGTTTGGAACTTTTACAAAAATTTAAAGTAGGTAACGGCGTACTTTATGATCTAGAATATCTAACCGATCCAGAAGGAAGGCGTCTAGCCGCCTTTGGATATTGGGCGGGCTATGCAGGTGCAGCAGTCTCCCTAAAAGCTTATGCAGACCAACAAAATGCAAAAGGCATTTGTGGTCCAGTAAATTTTTTTAAAAACAAAGAAGCAATGATAAATAATATAAGAGATGCGTTTGTGAATGTTGCAAACAAATTTCCAAGAATTCTTGTTGTTGGCGCTTTGGGTAGAGTTGGAACAGGAGCAATAGATTTCTGTGAATCTCTAGGACTTAGGGTCACAAAATGGGATGTTGAAGAAACAAAAAACGGTGAGCCATTTCCAGAGATATTGGAGCATGAACTTTTTTTAAATTGTATTTTAGCAAGACCTGGAACTCCGATTTTTGTAAGACATAAATGTCTTAATTCAATTCGAAAATTAAAGATCATAGGGGATATTTCTTGTGATCCAGATAGTAGTTTTAATCCAATCCCAATTTATAATTCTCCTACAAATTGGGCCACCCCCGTAGTCCGGGTCAACGACCCAAACCCTCTAGATGTTATGGCGATTGATAACTTACCTTCTTTACTACCATATGAGAGTTCCGTTGACTTTTCCAAGCAATTGTTACCTTTGTTATTGAATTTAAATGAACCTACAGAAGGTGTATGGAAAAGAGCTAAAGAAACTTTTTTAAAATGTTTAAACGAGGTGTAAAATGACAATTCACTGGTGTGGAACAGGGCTATCAGCCATACCCGGCTTACGTAAGTTAATAACCGACGGTCATGATATCATTGTCTGGAATAGAACAATCGAAAAGGCAAAATCGGCGGTTGGTGATATTACAAATTCGATTAAAGAGTTCAATATCCATAAATTGGAAAACCAACTGGAAAAAGGTGACATAGTTGTTTCAATGTTGCCAGGAGAATGGCACGTCCCTATAGCAAAATTGTGTCTAAAGTGTCAAAGTCACTTTGTAAGTTCATCATATATTTCCCCAGAAATGCGCGAGCTGCATAATTTAGCCCTTAAAACTGGCTTATGTCTCGTGAATGAAGTGGGTTTAGACCCAGGTATTGACCATCTAATGGCTCATACACTTATAGAAGATTACCGAAACTCAAAAGATCAAAATGACGAAAATGATATCTCATTTTTTTCTTACTGTGGTGGAATTCCAAAAGTTAAAAACCCTTTTTGCTATAAATTCAGTTGGTCTCCACTAGGAGTATTGAAAGCACTAAAATCTCCATCTCGCTCTATTAAAGACTTTAAAGAGTTTGATGCACGACGACCTTGGGATGCTATATCAACATACACTGCCCCTTTACCGGTGCCCGAAGAATTCGAAGTCTACCCAAATAGAGATTCTTTACCCTTTATAAATCAATATCACTTTAACAATAATTGGAGGATAAAAGAATTTGTGAGGGGCACATTAAGGCTAAAAGGCTGGGAAAATTCTTGGTCAGAAATTTTTTCAGAAATTGAGAAATTATCGGGAGAAAATGACGATGAACAATTGACTGAAATGTCGGACAAACTTTGGTTAGAGAATGCTTATGGTAAAAATGAAGTAGATCGAGTTGTCTTGGTTGTTTCATTAAAGGCTTCAAATGGCGACAAAACAAAATGGCATAAAACATTCGTCCTTGATGCACATGGGGATTCTGTTTCTACGGCCATGGCAAGACTGGTTTCTTTACCTGTCTCATTTGCCGTAGAGGCTGTCGCACAAAATAAAATTGCCCCAGGGGTTAGTGCCGCACCTTCTGAAATGTCAATTGTTAATGATTGGTTACACAAAATAAAAAGTCTGGCACAATACTTAGAGATTGTATCAAAATAATTTAAAATAAATCGATTCTGGAAGTAGTTGCGACACTCTGAACAACCAGGAAAACGGCGCGGGAAAGCTAGACGAAAAATTATTTTTATTCATATTAGAAAACATTTTTCCGGCAGCAACTTCAGGGGACATTATTTGGGGCATTTTAAAATTGTTTTTATCTGTTAATCTGGTTTTTACGTAACCTGGGTTAATTAATTGGACCTTGATCCCTGTATCTTTTAAATCAAAGCGCAGGGTTTCACTCAAGTTTACAATAGCTGCCTTGGATGATCCGTACCCAAGCGCGCCAGGCAAGCCGCGATAGCCTACTAAGCTTCCAGCGAAAACTAAGTGACCACTATTCTTTTCCATAAATATTGGAAGAATAACATCTAAAGTATGCAAAGCACCAATAAGGTTTACATCAATCATAGACTTTAACTTTTCAACATCCCAATGCTGGGCTGGCATTGGCCAATATTCACCGGCACAGAAAACAAACCCATCTGCATTTTTTAACATCTTTGCAGATTTTCTCACCGCGTTGAGATCAGTAATATCTAGTGGCAAAACTTCTGCCTCGTTTGGTAAGGAGGAGGCTATTTCTTTCAACCGAGCTTCATTTCTAGCTGTCAGGATCAAAGAGGTACCGGCTTCAGACAATTTCTTAGCTAATGCCAAGCCAAGACCTTCAGAAGCCCCAACAATCCAGTAACGTTTCTTAGACCAATCTCTCATAAACTTTTATCTCTTCCAATCAAATTTTGCAGCCAAATAAGTGCTAAAATTTTTAACCCACATGGGACAATCGCATAAGACATTGCCAGCACTTCTCTACTTAAGCTAGAACGCATGTCTTGAGTTTCAAACCCTGCAAACTCCATAAGCGGCAGTAAAATTCCTGCCGTAAAAGCTAAAGCAAGTTTGTTTGAAAAATTCCATATTCCAAAACCTGCGTTGGCATCATGCTTTGTTTTTGCAAGTCTTTTTGCAAAGATGGCAGGCAAAATAGTCATATCAGCGCCCAAGGAAAGTCCAGTAGCAAAACAAATGATTGAAAAAGCAATAACTTCACCAGCATTTAAATTATAGGCCCAAACAAAACTAAGGATGCTAACTAACATGGAAATCCTTAATACTTTTAGCGCTCCATAATGTTCAGCCCATCTTGTCCAAAAAGGAGCTGAAAAGGCTGCTGAAAGAAAAAATAGTATCAAAAGAGCTCCACCCAATGCTTCCAAACCGAGGACATGATCCACGTAAAATAAGTAAAGTGTGGAAGTCACTGCAACTGGCAAAGCGTTTAAAAAAACGAATAATAATAGTCTTTGCAAACCAGCATCTTTTGGAAAAACTGAAGTTATCTGTTTTTGAACTTTAACAAAAGTTTTGCTAAAGTCAGAATCCATTAGAAATGTTGCTACGATTATCAGAGAACAGAATAAAAATGCAAAAATTTTGTATCCATTTGATCCTGTTAAAGAAAGGATTGTGGGAGCTGCCGCGGCAAAACAAATCCCAATTAAAGTTCCCGCCTCTCGCCACTTTGCGATTTTAATTTGACCTTCCATACCAAAGGCTTCGACACCAAGTGCATAAAGCCTAATGTAAGCAAAACTAAAGCCTGAAAAAAGAATTACAAGTGATATCGAAAACCACAAAAGTGGCGATATAATTGCTGGGATTGCAAATAGAAGTACCATTCCAAAGCACATGAATGCGGTAGCTATCCACAATGGAAAAGAACCTCGCGATAAAGTGGATGAAGCCAATCGGCCCAAAAGGGGATCTTGAAAAAAGTCAATAGAACGCAGAAGTAATAAAGCCAACCCAAGAGTAGCCAAGCTTATTTCATATTGCTCAACAAAATATTTTGGTGCGTGAATATATATCGGCAAGCCTGCCATTCCCAATGCACACGAAAACAGCGCATAGCGCCACAACATTACGAGACCTCTATATCTGGAGGTGATGGGCGCTTTCTGTATCTAGCTCCTTTAAAATAGAGTTTTAGTGCTTGCCAGTGAATTAGGGCAAGAGCTCTTCGGGACCCTAATGGCCTTCGAAGAAATGACCATACAATATCTTTATTTGTAAGTCGTCTGGGACGGCCTGTTAAATTTGCTTTGACCCCACCTTTCGGCATCTGTAAGTCGATCCAGATCCCAATTTTAGTGTTTATATCGATATCAAATCTAAATTCATAGTGACCCTCGATCGGCTGAAAAGGCGAAACATGAAATATTTTTTCTGCTTTAAGGCGATCGCTGGCTTTTATCATCCTAAAATCGTTATGATGGCATAAATAGGAATGTCGGTCTCCAAAAGTATTAGATACTTCCGCAATCACAACAACCAACTGTTCTAAATCATTAAAACACAACCAAAAGCTTACTGGATTGAAAACATGGCCCAAAATACGAGGTTGTGCTAAAAGTAAAATTTTGGTCACGCAATTAATATTTCGAGACTCTAATATTTTATTTACCCATTTCTTAGGATCACCTAGATCATTAAGGCCTCCATAATCGTCTTGGTTTATTCCATAGAACCAACCTCCTTTTTTCGAAAGAAGCCATGGTGCCTCGTTTAGGCTGTCGGGATCAAATAACAAGTAGTCTATAGAGTATTTAAAATCATTTTCGACCTTACCACG
>CAYMIR010000079.1:0-7154 GCA_964390655.1 uncultured Marinovum sp. | reverse complement strand
AATAACCGCTATATCATTTATAGCTTGATGACTTGCGCCGCCAGGTGTTGTTACACCAGGTAAAAAACCAAATAATTTGACTGGAAGATTTGGATAGGCAATGGACATTTCAATCTGGTCGAGAGCCCGCCGGTACATGAATACTGCAAAAGTGTGAACGTGAGGTATAAAACCTTCTCTGGCGAGGCCAGCAGCAAAACTCATCATATTTTGTTCTGCAAGACCCATCGAAAGGAAACGATCTGGAAATTTATCACGAAACCCATCAATTTCACAACTAGTTGTGAGGTCACCGGAAAGGACCAAAGCATTTGGATTTGACTCCCCCCATGCTTCGATGCTGCTGGCGTGTACTCTAGTTATAATTTCAATAGCACTCATTCCATATTATCCAACGCTTTCACATAGTTTTCACGTTCCTCATCGTTTTTAAAGCGTATGTAGTGCAGGTTTGGGTAACGAGCTTTGAGTAAGTTGATCCCTCGGAAGGGTTCGGTATTTGCAATCACAACGAGTGGTTTATCACTATGCGGCTGAGCAAATGCCTGATGTAATGATTTAAAGTCATGACCATCGATTGTTGTAGTACTTGCACCAAAGGCTTTGAATTTAGCTTCCAAATCTCGAAGAGCCATGACTTCATCAGTACGACCATCCACTTGTTGTCCATTTGCATCCACAATGATTTTTATATTTTCCAGTCGGTAGAAAGACATTGTCATAATAGCTTCCCAAGTTTGGCCTTCCTGACATTCACCATCTGATAAGAAAATCCATACAATGCCCTTATCACCTTTCTTTTGTCTGGCCCATGCAACACCTGCGGCCTGCGAAATTGTTTGCCCAAAAGATCCACCGTTCGTTTCATGTCCGGGTGAATGCTCACCACCAATCATTTCGACAGTCGAACCATCCACATTAAATTGATCAAGGCCTTTTTCGCCCAGCCGACCGGTTTCGATAAGTGTAGCGTATAATGTCAAAGCATAGTGCGTAGGTGACAGAAAAAAACGATCCTTATCAGGATGTCGCTCTCCATTGTAAAGCATTCCAGATTTTTGTTCTTGATTATTAGTGGATGGTGAACCAGAAAATGAAGGTGGTAATAAAGGGCCTTTACTTGGACCAAGGTTCATTCCTTTTGTATACAGATATGAAAATGCTTCTGCTGACGAGCAAGCTTGGCTTAAATATCCGCCATGCTTGACAGTGTGACTGAGAACTCTTCTTCTAATTGCGTTTGCGACTATTTGACAATCTGTAATCCAATTATCATTGGAGATATACCTTAAATCTTGTCCGTTCTCCGGTATAGGTCTAATGTTTTTTGGCACTCTTATTTGCTCCCATAGAACGAACATGATTTTAATTAATAATCCAATGTAAAACACGTAGGAAGAGAGCTGCAAAGAATTATTTTACTCTATTCATTTATAATGTTTCTGCTGCAAAATATTTTTTAGCATTTACACAAAGATACTTGGATTGGTGATATCAATGTTATGGGTTGCGTTCACATTGCAGCCGTAGTTTTATCACATCTGCCTGAAGCTGTCTGCAGAGAAGGCAGCCATATTGAGAAAAAGTATGATCCAAAAATGATATAAAAATTGAAAACGGTCATTTCAAAATTCCTTGAGGAATAAGATTAGGCATATCTCCCGGCTAAAGTCTTTTCGATACTCCGGTTGGATCGTTTGGAGTGTTATATGATACAAAATCACTCTGGCTTTTAACTCTAGAATTTTTGGTTAGGCTTGGAAAATTTTCTGAGTTAAGGGTGCAACTCTTTATTTGGCCAAATGCCAAACCACGAAAACTATTTATTTCGGGTCCAATAGGCTGAAATCCTTGAGGTCCCAACCGAAATATTAGCTGATTTCAAAAGTTCCCTTGCCTTTGTAGCTTGCCATCTTTCCGCAGCAAAAAACAAAAAGCTATCTGACATAAACTCTATTTTATTCTTAAGAGCATCAAGTAAACCTTGCTCTTCTTTCATATCAATAATTTCGATAGTTACCTTTTTGTTTGACTTAAAAGGTTGTAAATCTTCTTGATCGCGAAGTGCAAGTATTGCCACCACTTCTTTATAAGCTGAGGTTTGGTCTATTATTCTTAGTATTGCTGGCATTGCGGTTTCGTCGCCTAGTAAAAACATTTTATCAGCTTTGGGCATTTTACTTCCACTTGGACCATTAATTGCAATAGTTTCTCCAATTCTTATATCCTTGACCCATTCAGTAGTTCTTCCACCAGTATGAAGTGCAATATCAACATCAATCCACTCTGCGTTTGATCCTAGCTTGCGAACAGTGAATACGGGTCTATGCCATTTCGAAATACCACCTGGCCAAAAGGTTAATCCGTTTTCATCTAATATTGGATAAGTTGAATCCTTAGGTCCGATTAAAAATCGGAAATGAAGTCCGGCGACTGGATTTACAAAAGTAGTAAAATCCCCACTTAAAGTAAGTCGCCCAAAATTTTTTGAGATATTTCTATATGAGGAAACTTCACACCGAATTTGGTTTAAGGGAGTTGAGGCATTTGTTTTATCCCATTTGACTTTTGTTTTTAAGCCAAGGCTAGTTAAACGGTTTGCGTATAATTCTTTGAATAATTGTAGTTGAGGTTTAGTTTCAGACGAGAAACTTATACGAGTAAAATCATCATTTCCTTCAAAAGTTACTCTCCCCAGTGGAGCGGTAATTACGGTTTTACCATCAGAAGTTTCGACTTCGAAACCATTAGATTTTGCAATAGCTATAAGAGGTTCACTTACAGTGATATGTCCGACTTGAATTTCTGCAAAATGAGTTTCCAAAACAATAAAAATTTAAACTAATTTTATATGTGGTTCAAGATGTGGTTTTATGAGGTTAGAATGGATTTAAAAATATAATTTTTAAAAATTTCCCACTGATTGAGGTGGCTGGGAGATTGAGCACTTGATGAAAAACTTATTATTTATTGATACTGTTTTTACTATCTGTTCGCACCAAATGATGTAAACAAAAGAGAAAAAAATGTACGCATATCCCCAAATAGCAGTTCGTGTCTCACGCAATAGCATCGGATTTCTTGTGGCTTGATTTTGATGTTGAGCCTATTTTGCGACTGGGAACCTGTGCTTGCCACAATCTGTTTCTTTTTCCTATTGAAGTTACCTTCTCTCCTCTGCATGGCAAAGGTGTGACTGGAAAACTGATAATTCGCTTATTTATTAATTTAACTTAGTAGCTCAGGGACAGAGAATTGGACTGATGACTGCACAAACGAACCGTGTGAGAAGACCAGCCTACTTAAAGTTTGAGGTTAAAGATTATTCAATAATCTTTTTCTATAATATAAAATCAGTCACTAATATCTCATCAAATTGTATATCGTCGAAGTAAACAAATGTATCATCATCTAAAGTAAGCAATGTATTGTTGCCGATTGATGCGGTTAAGGATGGTTGTAGCTCTGCCCAGTTTGCAAAACCAAACTTTGATACATCAACTTGGTCGCCGTCTGAAGAAGAAAAGTCAATTATTGTGCTCGTACCATCACCTCTTGAAAATACAAAAGTATCAACTCCGTCTCCACCCGATAATCTATCTACGCCGGAAGTTCCATTAATTGTGTCATCGCCTGCTCCAGCAAAAATTATGTCATTTCCAGTGGTCCCGGTGAGATTCTCTCCAGCACTAGTTCCAACTTCTGTGACCGATTGTGTAAAATTGCCTCCAAAAACGACAAAGCTAGCCCCGGAGGAAGATCCATTTGGGGAATCGAATGGGGCTCCAATAATCAAATCTGCAAAACCATCGCCGTTAACGTCACCCGCTCCGCTAACAGACCAACCAGAACTATCATCCTCTCCAACTCCGTTGATCACAAAACCGCCATTACTCTTCTGAATGTCAGAGAGTTCAACCACGTCGCCACTCGTTTTTCCATACACCACAAAACTGGCACCTGATCTTTCGTCATTAGGATCATCCCCTGTGGCGCCGATTATTAGATCATCTAAACCGTCACCATTTACATCACCAGCATTACTGACTGATGATCGTCCAAGGCTATCATCTGCTGCAACACCATTAATCATGAAACCAGCAGCAGGTGTATCGTCCGGATTTGCCTCAATAGTAGACAGTTCAACGGCCGCCCCATCAGTTTTACCAAACACCACAAAGCTTGCACCAGACAGAACGCCATTTGGGTCACTTTCTGGCGACCCAACAATCAAGTCATCTAAGCCATCGCCGTTAACATCACCCGCGCCACTAACTGAATAACCAGAATAGTCACCTGCTGAGACGCCGTTTATTACAAAACCAGTGGCTGGATCAGCTGCTCCAGCGGTTAAATCAGCAAGTTCAAAAGTAACGCCTGCTGCTGAGCCAAATACTACAAAGCTAGCGCCAGAGCCTGAGCCATTAGGATCAGCGTAAGGTGCACCAACGATTAAGTCATCAAAACCATCGCCGTTTACATCGCCCGCCCCACTAACTGAATAACCAGATTGGTCTTCTTCAAGCGCACCGTTTATTACAAATCCGCCATTGTCAGCAACGACATTCGCAAGATCAATAGCAGTGCCATCTTTAATATCAGCTACATCAGGCCGGCCATAGACGACATAACTTGCGCCAGCGTTTGGTTCATTGGGATCAGCCTGATAAGCACCAACAATGAAGTCATCCAAACCATCGCCGTTGACGTCTCCTGCACCACTAACTGAATGGCCAACGAATGTATTTTCAGTCATACCTTCAATTACAAATCCATCAGTATCCCCATTTGTCTCAATTTCAGAAAGATCAACTGGATTAGTGTCTGCTTTGCCATAAACAACATAACTTGAACCTGAATAAGTTCCACTGGGACTTGCGACCGGTGCGCCTATTATTAGATCGGCTAAGCCATCTCCATTTAAATCACCAGCTCCGCTGACTGATAATCCAGCGTTATCATCAGCCGCATCGCCAATTATTACGAAGCCGTTTGATCCAGCGGCTACTAGGTTGGAGAGCTCAACGGGTGCTCCGCTTGCCTGTCCAAATACTACATAGCTGGCTCCAGCGTCGGTTTCACTCAGATCAGATCTATGTGCACCAATTATAAGGTCATCTAAACCGTCACCATTTACATCTCCAGCATTACTAACCGAGCGTCCAGATTGTTCGGAACCAATGTTGCCTTTAATTACAAAGCCACCAGCATCCGCATCAGTTTCAATGTCAGAAAGTTCAATAGGCTCGTTCATACCCAAAATAGTCACAGAAACCACTTGAGAAGTACCACCTACAGTCATAACTGTGAACGTTTCAACACCATTATTGCCAGCACTGAAATTTTGAACTGTAGAAAGAGAGTTTTCAACCGAATAGGTCCATACCCCGTCTGTTCCTATATTGAACGTACCAAGACCTAGCGAACCTACCGTATTAACCTGCGCCACAAATGCAGCCGCATCGTCTTCATCGACATCAGTAACAGAAAGGGTTCCGGTAACAGTAAGAGTTTCTCCAGTATCTTCGATTACAGTACCGTTTGAAACTCCAGTTAAAACTTCAGCATCATCCACGCCTGTAATAGTCACAGTTACCACTTGTTCGCTGCCGTCAGCCGAAACTGCAGTAAAGCTATCCTCTATAATCGAACCAGCACCTAAAGCCTGTATAGCTCCTTGTGTATTATCGGCAGAGTAAGTCCATGAACCGTCAGTTTGAAGGCTGAATAAGCCAATTCCTGCAGTGCCTGAAGTACTGAGCTGCTCAACAAAAACCGCTTGTCCAATATCAGCATCGCTGATGGTCAACATCCCACTCGCAGTTAACGAAGAATTATTATCTTCGGTTAAGTTTGCTGCAGATGATCCTGAAATGACTCCTGTATCATTTGCCCCAGTGATGGTCACTGTAACAATTTGACTAACTCCATCGTGAGATTCGGCGGTGAAGCTATCCGATATAATCTCTCCTTCGGCTAAGCCTTGAACATTTAATTGTGAGTTGTCGGCTGTGTAAGTCCACTCTCCGTCAGCTGTTAAGTCAAATTTTCCAATTCCGGCAGTACCGACAGTACCTTCTTGAACAATTAAAGCGTCTACGTCGTCCACATCTGGATCATCTACAGTTAGAGTGCCTGAAACGGTCAGTGAAGCTGCGGCGTCTTCAAGAATACTACCGCTTGAGACACCTCCAATAACTGAAGGCTCTTCTGCGTCCAAAACTGAAATAGTGAACACTTTAGCATATGTTTTGCTACCCTCATCCATGGTAGTAACAGCCAATTGGTAGGAGGATTTGGTTTCATAATTTGGTAGTGATATAAACGATAGCTGTCCTGCTTGGTTAATTTCAAAATCTTCAAAATCAGTACCCATCGTTTCCGCAATTGCATAGGAATGCGCCACACCATCAGCTTGATCTGCATCTGTGGTAGAAAGTGTGCCGACCAATAAAGAGTCTGAAAGCTCGTTTAAAGTATTCTCTGATAAAATGATGTCTGTGGGAGCTGTATTGGCTACTGCTGCGTCAACTTGTGAAAGTACTGTAAAGTCAATAGTGCCAGTTCCTGCTGCTGTTACTTCGGCAGCTACCCCATTTTTAACCTGAACTGTTAAAACTTGCGCTGTTGAAAATACATTTTTTGCAGAAGCTGAGCCTATATCAGTAACGAGGTCGATTTTACCATTTACATTTAGAATTGCAGTGGTTGTACTGTCCACCATATTGTTCAATGCAACTAGATCAGCATTGGAAACATTTGTAGCGTCTTGTAAAATCTGGGTTCTAATTAAATTTAAATCGGCTTGATCTGCAAAATTTATCGTTGTGTTGTCTGTTACGTTCACTTTCATAACTTCTACAACTGAGTTTAATGCTGCATTAAAAGAGTCAACCTTACTTGCGCCTGAACCTTCAACAGCTGCAGCAAAGGCGTTCACCACACTCATAAACTGGTGATTGACTTTTTCGACGGCAAGGGCTTCAGCAGGATCAGCGTTGGCAGCGAAAGCATCAAAAGTCAGAGGGTCAATTGTACTTGGTAATCCAAGAACCGTAACAACTTCTGCGGCAGTTAAGTTTCCCTCCTGCATTAAGGTGGTTGTAGGTGTTAGCATCGATGAGTTCTGTGGGGCCTTTAGAATGACACCGTCC
>CAYMIR010000078.1:0-7222 GCA_964390655.1 uncultured Marinovum sp. | reverse complement strand
AAATTTTGGTGGAGCCGCAGGGTACCGCCCCCTGGTCCGATCCGCTTATTATGAGCGCGTTTATGTCCATAGTTCAAAAGAACACTTGATGTTTAAGCAAAAATCTCCAAAATTTAAAGATTTAAATCAGAAAAGTTAAATTATTTTTACGGTGCGTCATTTAAATGTTTTTTCTTGTGTGAAAAACAAAACAGTGTATCTCGATAGCGATTTTACATTGATATGTTTGGACGGGGTATATTGTAAGTGGCAATTTCACGTAACATTTTTTGGCTCGCTTTTTTTGCTTCTATTTTAGCGTCTTGGTGGTGGCTTTATTCTATGAGCCTATCGATGAATATGGATCTACTAGGACGCATGTCTATAATTTCTACAACGTCAAACATGGATATGCCTAAAGAGCCCATGTCTAACATGGATATGTCCAAAGAGATGACATCAATGGCTAAAATGTCTGGTAATATGGCAATGGACAGGTCCATGACGCGTTTTTTACCACTCGCCGGGATGTGGGCAATAATGATGGCGGCTATGATGCTTCCCACGATGGTTCCTACTTTGAGAAGTTACGAAGACCTGATGGTTAGTGCGAATGGGACCCGAGTAGGCTGGTTGGGCGTTCTATTTGGCTATTCAATTGTTTGGGTACTGTTCTCTATCTTAATAAGCTTTACTCAATTGGGGTTACTTTATTTGGATGTTATCGATATTATGGGAAAGGCCCATTCTATTTGGCTATCAGCAAGTCTTTTGTTTGTCGCAGGAGCATTTCAATTCACTCGAGCTAAGGAAGTTTGTCACGGCATCTGCCACAGCCCTATGACATATTTTGTTGGCCATTGGAGAATCGGCTTTACTGGCGGTTTGCGCATGGGGTTGAGCCTTGGGGCTTATTGCGTCGGTTGCTGTTGGCCGTTTATGATTCTAGGCTTTGCAGGTGGTGTCATGAATTTCCTCTGGATGGGCCTCGCTACTCTTATGATGGTACTAGAAAAACTACCACAATTAGGTCATTTTCTTGTAAAGCCGCTTGGTATATTGCTTATTCTCAGTGGGCCTGGCATAATTATTTTATTCTAATATAAGGAACGGTTTTTATGGCAATAAGCAGAAAACCTGAGGCAGATAAATTACCTGTAAGCCAACGTATTAATCAGAGGATGGAAAATCCCAAAAGACGTCAAGCTACTCCTACGGATTGGGCTATAAAGGGTGAACTATTCTTAAATTGTTCTTGTACGGTTTTTTGTCCTTGTGTCGTGAGTTTGGGGGCTCATCCTCCGACGGAGGGTCATTGTCACGCATGGATGGCGATAGCTATTGATGAGGGTTACTATGAAGAAGAAAATTTGGCAGGAATAGATATTGGTTTGTTAGTGGATATACCAGGGCGAATGGGTGAGGGTGATTGGAAAGTAGCTGCCTACATTGATAGCATCGCAAGTGGAAAAGCCTATAACGGCTTGCTGCGTATTTTAAGTGGCCAAGCTGGTGGAACGACAGGACTTTTCACTATGCTTGTAAGTGAGATTATTGGAGCCGAGAAAACAAAAGTCGATATTGTAAGAGATGGAAAAAAACGGTCACTTATGATTGGGCGTAAAATCCAAGGTGAAATCGAACTAATTGAAGGTAAGGAAGCAGACCAACCCGTTGTAATTAGTAATACAAAATACTGGATGGGTCCTGATATAATTGCGGCTAAAGGTATAAAATCTAAAGTTCGTGATTACGGCCGTGTCTGGGATTTTGGTGGAAAATCTGCAGAAGTTTGTCCAATCGATTGGAAGGGATCAGCCTAAATGGCTGGTATAGTTCCCTCTAGGAGAGTTCGAGGGACGCCTTTTTCGCCAGGCGTTCAAGCTGCTGGTGCTAAGGCTTACACAGTTTATAATCATATGCTGCTACCGAGCTATTTTGAAAGCTATCGAGACGATTATCATCATCTGAAGAAATACGTTCAGGTTTGGGACGTGTCGGTGGAGAGGCAGGTAAGCGTTAAAGGTCCCGATGCGGCAAAATTGATGATGATGATTAGTCCACGTGATATGAATAAAATGGCTGAAGATCAGTGTTACTACATGCCTATCTGTGATGATAATGGTGGAATGTTAAATGATCCGGTTGCTATAAAATTAGCTGAAGATCACTACTGGTTATCAATCGCTGATGGTGATTTGCTTCAGTTTCTTCTTGGTTTAGCAATTGGAAAAAATTTACAAGTTGAGATTGAAGAGCCGGATGTTTCTCCATTGGCTATACAGGGACCGCTAGCAGAAGATCTAACCGCTAGGGTATTCGGCGATGTCGTCCGTGAAATTAAATTTTTTCGTTACAAAAAGTTAAAATTTCTTGATACGGAGTTTGTTGTGGCGCGGTCGGGTTGGTCAAAGCAGGGTGGATTTGAAATCTACGTTGATGGCACAGAATACGGTATGCCGCTTTGGGATGCCTTTTTTGAAGCTGGAAGAGATTTAAACGTCAGGGCGGGTTGTCCAAATTTAATTGAGCGAATTGAAGGTGGACTATTATCTTTTGGCTCTGATATGACTCGGGAAAACACGCCTGTAGAGGCTGGACTTGCAAAATTTTGTAATTCTCCTGATGACTATCTTGGAAAATCAATAATTGAAAAACAAAAAAGAGATGGGCCAGAACGTATAGTTTGCCCAATTTCCATTATTGGTGATGATGACTTGCCGCACAATGCAACTGGATGGAGTGTTTTTTCCAAAAATATTCAAGTCGGTTTAATTGCTTCAGCTGCATGGTCTCCTGATTTTCAGACAAATGTTGCAATTGGAATGATTGAGCGGGGCCACTGGGACCCAGGAACAGTTCTAAACATAGATACAGGTGCTGATGTTAGATTAGCGGAAGTACAAGAAAAATTTTGGATATGAGTCAAAGGAGAAAAAAAATGGCTACCAAACAGCTTTATGACCTCGGTGATATGCCACCCTTGGGGGAGGTTCCCGAAAAGATGCATGCTTTTTTAGTTAGGCAGAGCCGGTTTGGAGATCCGATTAAAGCATGGCAAAGGGAGGTAATAGATACGCCAAAAATTGGCCCAAAGGATGTATTAGTTTATGTAATGGCTACAGGCGTAAACTATAATAACGTTTGGGCGGCGCTTGGATTTCCAGTGGATGTTATTAAGGATCGCCAGAAAAAGGGGGAACCAGAGGATTTTCATGCTGGTGGCTCCGATGCTTCTGGTATTGTTTGGGCTGTTGGTGAGGAAGTTTCCGATGTGAAAATAGGAGATGAAGTAGTAGTCCATTCTGGTTGGTGGGAGCCTGATGACCCCTGGGTGCTATCAGGTAGAGACCCAATGCTTGCGCCTAGCGTTCGTATTTGGGGTTATCAAACGAATTATGGTTCCTATTGTCAATTTGCTAAGGCTCAATCCCATCAAATTAAGAAGAAGCCTAAACATCTTACTTGGGAAGAAGCTGGCTGCTATATGCTTTGTGCATCAACAGCATATCGCCAATTAATGGGTTGGGCGCCACACACTGTTGAAAAAGATGATGTTGTTTTGGTCTGGGGTGCTGCCGGTGGCCTTGGTGCTATGGCGTTACAAATTGTTTCTGCTTTAGGAGGTAAAGCTATTGCCGTAATTTCAGATGAGGGCAAACGACAGTTCTGCTTGGATAAAGGCGCTGTTGGGGTCATAAATCGTAATGATTTTGATCATTGGGGGTCTATGCCGGATACTGCATCTCCAGAATATGGTAATTTTATTAAAGGGGCACGTGCTTTTGGAAAAGCGATTTGGGATATACTCGGTGAACGAAAAAATCCTAAAATTGTATTTGAGCATCCTGGCGAGGCGACATTGCCAACATCTGGGTTCATCTGTGATACAGGTGGTATGGTGGTAATTTGTGCTGGAACTACGGGATATAATATAACCATGGACCTGCGTTACCACTGGATGATGCAAAAGCGTTTTCAAGGGTCACATTTGGCAAATGATGAACAGTCAGAAGCTGTGAATGAATTGCTTTTAGCAGGAAAAGTTGATCCATGTTTGTCAGGAACTTATAGTTTTGACGAAATAGGTCATGCTCATCAACTTATGTATGAAAACAAACACCCTTATGGAAATATGGCTTGCCTGGTGAATGCTACAGAAACTGGACAGGGTGCAACGAAATAAATTTAAAGCTTTTAAATAAAGACCCTTGCTGGGGTCTTTATTCTTGAAGCAAATTGTTATGATTTTACAATTGGATAATTTTATTTTGATGGTAAACTGTTTAATATTAAATTTTAAATCAACTATCACCTTTAAAATATTGCTTTTAAATAAAAAAATTAGTCATAATAGAGGCCAATTATGGACTTAGATATAAATTTTGTTCGTAATCAGTTTCCGGCTTTTTCGGAAAATAGCTTAAAGAATAAAGCTTTTTTTGAAAATGCGGGAGGTTCCTATGCTTGTGGGCAAGTGATTAATCGCCTGAAGCGATTTTATAATGAGAGAAAAGTACAGCCTTATGGTGCTTTTGAGGCAAGTATTTCCGGTGGCAACGAAATGGATGAGGCTAGGGTAGGCCTTGCGCGTTATCTGGGTGTCAAAGAGAGTGAAGTTAGCTTTGGACCATCTACTACTCAAAATACATATGTTTTGGCTCAAGCCTTTGGAGAATGGTTGGCCCCTGGTAATGCGATAATTGTTACAAATCAGGATCATGAAGCAAATACTGGTTCTTGGCGACGACTTTCAAATCGAGGAGTGCAGATTAAAGAGTGGAAAGTTAACAAAGAAACTGGTGAGCTTAATATAGAAGATTTGGAAAATTTGCTAAATGATGACGTAAAATTAGTGTGCTTTCCACACTGCTCAAATATTGTTGCACACATTAATCCAGTTAAGGAAATAGTATCAAGAGCACATTCTGTTGGCGCTTATGTTTGTGTTGATGGCGTCAGTTACGCTCCACATGGCTTACCAAATGTAGACGAAATAGGAGCAGATATCTATCTATTTTCAAGCTATAAGACTTATGGGCCTCATCAAGGTATAATGGTCATCAGGGAAGTCCTTGCTGAGTTGCTCCCTAACCAAGGTCATTATTTTAACGAAAAATTTTTAAATAAAAAGTTTACTCCTGCAGGACCAGACCATGCACAAATAGCGGCCTGTGCTGGTATTGTTGAATATTTTGATGCTTTAGCAATACATCATAGTATAAGTTTATCTGAGGCACCAATAATGGTGCACAAATTGTTTAGAAATTATGAGAAAAAACTTCTTCAGCCATTATTGGATTATTTAAAAACAAAGAATTCAGCCCGGTTACTGGGTCCCTCTGATGCTTCAAAAAGAGCTCCAACTGTAGCGATAGATTTGAAGTGTAATGCATTTGAAGTGGCTAAAAAGCTATCAGATTTAGATATATTGGCCGGAGGTGATGATTTCTATGCAGTTAGACTTCTAGAAGCATTAGGTGTTGATATAGCTCATGGCGCTCTGCGTTTAAGTTTTGTACATTATACGAAAGAAGAAGAGGTGAAATCTGTAATTCAAGCCTTAGACGAAGTTCTGTGATTTCTTAAAAACTGGCGTAAACACTTTGTTGGACTATATCCCTTGATACAATGAAAAAACCTATAATATACTGGATAAGGCGCGACTTTAGGCTTGATAATAATCCAGCTCTAAAGTTCGCTATAGATTCCAAGCAACCTGTAATACCAGTTTTTATAAAAGATGAGTTTGTCGATAATCTTGGAAGTGCTCCTAAGTGGAGGCTTGGTTTGGGATTAGAATACCTCTCTGCGAAATATAAAAAATATGGTGTGGATGTTATTTTCAGGACAGGCTCTGCAGAAAAAGTTTTAACTGATCTAATTAATGAAACTCAAGCAAACCAAGTAGTTTGGGCGCGAACCTACCTGCCACCATTAAATGAAAGAGATACCCACATAAAGACCTTGTTAAAGCAAAAGGGGCTTTTGGTTAAAAGTTTTCCTGGGCATCTTTTGTTTGAGCCTTGGTCAGTATCGCCAAAGTCTAGCGACTTTTTTAAGGTTTACACACCATTTTGGAAAGCAACTCGACTGAAAGCCCCGCTTGGATTTGAGACAAAAGTTTCTGAGATTATAGCAACTGATCAAAAGTTGAAGACTGAAAGTTTAGATGGCTGGCACTTTGGAAAAGGTATGTCACGTGGCTCATCGGTTGTTCGTCACTTTGTGCGCTTAGGAGAAGATGCTGCTAGAGAGCGATTAGGTTATTTCATTTCGAATAACGTGATGCATTATTCTAGTTCTCGAGATATTCCATCACTGGATGGGACTTCTGGTTTGTCCGAAAACTTATCTTTAGGTGAAATTTCTCCAATTGAATGTTGGAATGCTGGTCTTAAGGCTTTGGAAGAGGGGCATGATGCCGCCGAAATATTTTTGAAAGAACTTGTCTGGAGGGAGTTCGCGTATCATTTAGCTCACCATACACCTCGCATTTTAGATAGTAATTGGCGTCAGGAATGGGATAGCTTTCCGTGGAATACAAATGAGAAAGATGAAGGAGTTATTCGATGGAAGCAGGGCCGTACTGGAATTCCTTTTGTTGATGCTGCAATGCGAGAGTTATATGTAACCGGTCGAATGCATAATAGAGGTCGAATGATTGTCGCTTCCTTTTTAACCAAACATTTAATGACTCATTGGAAAATTGGTCTAAAATGGTTTGAAAATTGTTTGATCGATTGGGATCCAGCGAGTAATGCAATGGGTTGGCAATGGTCTGCGGGATCTGGACCCGACGCAACTCCATATTTCAGAGTTTTTAATCCGAATACACAATTAGAGAAGTTTGATGGCCAGTACGAATATAGAGATAGGTGGCTTGCTGAATTTAGTGGCAAAAATTCAAAAAATGCACTTTCTTTCTTTGACGCAATACCAAAAAACTGGAAACTATCAGTTCAAATGGAGTATCCTAAACCTATAGTTGATTTGTCTGAAGGAAGAACGTTAGCGCTAGACGCTTATAAGAATAGGAAATTTTAAGAGTTAGGTCATGTTAGAAACAACAGTAGGACAGAAAAACTTGCCACGGTATTTTTCGCAAGTTTTCGAAATGACGAAAAAAATGAATACTGGCAGGTTAGATTTTGAATTACCTGACGGTCGAGTTTTTCGTGCACATGGGAAAAACCCTGGGCCTATAAGTAAGCTCAAAATCAACAATGAAGATGTTTTTGCA
>CAYMIR010000077.1:0-7264 GCA_964390655.1 uncultured Marinovum sp. | reverse complement strand
GCTTCCATATGAGCAGGGCCCATACCACCACAAGCTTCTGGTGGCATTGCTTCCATATGTGCCGGACTCATGCCGTCCATTGCTGGAGGGGGCATGGCTCCCATCATATCAGCATTCATACCACCACAAGCATCTGGTGGACACGCACTCATCATGTCTGCGTCCATACCACCCATCGCGTCTGGCGGCATATTTGCCATCATGTCAGCATCCATACCCTGCATCGCATGTGGTGGCATAGCGCTCATCATATCGGCAGTCATACCGCCCATAGCGTCTGCTGGCATAGCTGCTATGTCGCCCGCGGTTACATTTGCCATCGCTTCTGGTGGCATGTTTCCCATATCGCCAGCAGTCATTTCTGCAGGATTCATCTCCTGCCCATTGGGTCCTATAAACATGAAACAATCCCCCCGATTGTTGAATTCACTACAATATTTTAATTTTTTTGGTTATAGGCTTGAGCATGGAACAATTTATTGATCTGAGTCAAGCTAGTTTTAATAAAAACAAGTGTGCGCAAAATTTTTAGTAACTGTTAAAATCTCACCATAATGAATTGATGTTTTGAGTTTTTAAAACTAAAGTGTACGCTGTAACAACTATAAGATCACATACTGCTGGATTAAAAACCACTCACAATCAATAGCCCACATTTTACAGGTCGTTGATTTTATTATTCAATATTTTAATTACTTAAATCTACCTCATCATTCCCACTCTATAGTGCCCGGTGGCTTAGATGTTATATCGTAGGTAACTCTATTTATGCCTTCAACTTCATTGATAAGCCGTGTTGCTGTTTCGCTTAAGAATTCGTGAGTAAAAGGATAATAATCCGCGGTCATTCCATCTACAGAGGTTACTGCTCTCAGTGTGCAGGCGTAATCGTAAGTTCGGCCATCTCCCATTACTCCTACAGTCCGAACTGGTAATATTGCTACAAATGCCTGCCAGATCTCATTATAGAGCCCGTGTTTGTTAATTTGATCAATGTAAACTGCATCAGCTTTACGCAAAATTTCAAGTTTATTTCTTGTTATTTTACCTGGACATCTAATTGCTAGACCTGGACCGGGAAAAGGATGTCGATTAATGAAATTCTTGGGTAATTTTAACTCTCGCCCTAACGCTCGGACTTCATCTTTAAATAATTCTCTCAATGGTTCGACTAATTTCAAACCCATTTTCTCCGGCAAACCGCCCACATTGTGATGCGATTTGATTGTAACGGAAGGACCGCCTTTAAATGATACACTTTCTATCACGTCTGGATACAGGGTCCCCTGTGCTAAAAATTCAGCATTTTCAATTCCATTTGCATACTTTTGGAATACATCAATGAATAATCGCCCAATTATTTTACGTTTAGTTTCGGGATCAGATTGCCCTTCTAAATTATCTAGAAACAGTTCTGATTCATTTGCATGTATAAGAGGAATATTATAGTTTTCTCTAAACATTGTTACGACTTCGTCGGCCTCTCCTTGTCGGAGTAAACCGTGATCTACAAATACACAGGTAAGTTGATCTCCAATAGCCTCATGAATGAGAACAGCAGCCACTGAGCTATCTACTCCGCCCGATAACCCACAAATAACTCTTTTAGAACCTACTTCTTCTCTAATTTTCTTAATTGCTATCTCTCTGTAGGCTTCCATTGTCCAACTTGGGTTAATGCCAGCAATTGATATAAAGTTTTCAAACAAAGTCTGTCCATTTGGCGTGTGATGAACTTCAGGATGAAACTGTACGGCATAAAAATGACGCTTCGTATCGCCGATGATTGCATAGGGAGCATTTGGAGAAAAACCAAACACCTCAAAGCCTGGTGCGATACTACTGACATGGTCACCATGGCTCATCCACACCTGTTCTTTTTGATCAAGAAACCATCCTTTTATAAAACCTGAAGAATTTTTTCTTTCAACGAAAGCTTTTCCAAATTCAGCTGTTCCTTTACCAGATTTTACTTCACCACCAAGCTGGTGCATCATTACTTGCTGGCCATAGCAAATCCCTAACAAGGGTACTCCGATTTCAAAAATAATTGGATGGGCTCTGGGGCTTCCATTTCTTGTAACGCTGTCTGGACCACCAGATAAAATTATAGCTTTTGGCGAAAGTTGATCAACCAAGTGCTCATTTACATTCTGATACGGGTGTATTTCACAATAAACGTTAAGTTCCCGCAGTCTCCGTGCTATCAGTTGAGTAACTTGGCTTCCAAAATCTACTATTAGCAGGCAATCATAAGAATTAATATTCATAAGGGCCGTCTATTATTTATCTCGACATCATTCAAGTTTATTAGGCAAAAACTATTAGGTTAAAAATGACTAAGTTGATTATCTAATGATATGTCGCTTTCACCTCTGAATAGCCGCAAATCTCAGGACATTAAATTACAGTTGTTGGTAGTCACCTTTTCAATACTAATGAAGTCATAGGGTTCTTATTTTTGTCAGATATTGCTATTAAAAAAAGGACAAGAGGTGGCGGTGGTGCTGCCCGGCGCGCTTCTCGAACCTCCATAAGTTTCGAAACGGCAAAATTTATAGAGCGAAAAATACCCCTTTTCGAAATTTTAAACGATGAGGCTCTAGAGATAATAGAGGCAAATGCTGAGCTTATGTTGGAAGAGGTTGGCGTGGCTTTTGTTAATAACCCAAGGGCACTTGAGCTATGGAAAAATGCAGGAGCAGATATTGACGGCGAGAGAGTTCATGTTCCTAGGGGGTTGGCTCGTAACCTTATAAAAACTGCGCCCTCTAGTTTTACGCAGCACGCTAGGAACCCCAATCGATCTGTCGAAATTGGAGGTAATTCATTAGTGTGTGCTCCGGTCTATGGGCCTCCGTTTGTTAGGGATTTAGAGGGTGGTAGACGCTATGCGACGATTGAGGATTTCCAAAAGTTTGTAAAACTCGGTTATATGTCTAAGTGGTTGCATCATTCAGGTGGAACACTTTGCGAACCCACGGACGTTCCAGTCAATAAGCGACATCTAGATATGTTACTCGCTCACATGACGCTTTCAGATAAGCCATTTATGGGTTCGGTTACGGAGCCCTCGAGGGCACAAGATAGCGTTGATATGTGCGAGATATTATTTGGCTCTGATTTTGTGCAAAATAAGACAGTTATGACTTCATTAATTAATATTAATTCTCCTATGACATTTGATGATGTCATGATGGGCGCAATGGAAGTTTATGCCAAAAATAATCAGGCCTGTATCGTATCTCCCTTCATTGTTGGTGGTGCAATGGCTCCGGTGTCAATCGCCGGTACTTTAACTCAGGTCTTGGCAGAAGTTTTAGCCGGTGTTGCATATAATCAATTAATAAATCCAGGCGCACCAGTAATTTTTGGAACCTTTGTTTCGTCCATTGATATGAATTCAGGAGCGCCCACTTTTGGCACACCAGAAGCGAGTCATATCCTATATGGAGCAGGTCAATTGGCCCGACGTCTAGGGTTGCCATTTAGATCTGGGGGAGGGCTTTGTGGTTCTAAGTTGCCTGACGCTCAAGCTGCTTATGAATCCGCCAATACATTAAACGCGGCTTTACTTGGTGGGGTCAACTTTATGTTGCATGCCTGTGGCTGGTTAGAGGGTGGATTAGTATCTTCATTTGAAAAGTTTGTTATGGATGCGGATCAATTAGGTGTTCTGCATCAGATGGCCAAGGGCATTGTTATGGACGAAAATGCTCAGGCTCTAGATGCTATTAGAGAGGTGGGTCCCGGGGGACATTATTTGGGTTGTGCACATACACAGGCTAATTTTCAAAGTGCATTTTGGAGATCGGATTTATTTGATTATAAACCTTTTGAAACTTGGCAAGAGGAGGGGGGTTTGGACACAATGTCGCTAGCTTCAAGAAGGGTTAAAAATTTATTAGATAATTATGCCAAACCTTCCTTAGAACTTGGAGTTGAAGAGGCTTTAAATGCTTACGTTAATAATAAAAAAGCCTCAATGCCTGATAGTTTTACTTAATACATTCACTATCGTTTATTAAGTAGTACAAATTTATTGAATTACACTTATATTTCTAAAAAAATATGTTATGTTAATAGCATATTAGGGTGAGTTATAATGCGTGATCTAAAAGTTCCTAGCCAAAGACATCCAGAAAAGGCACATAAGGGTGATAATCCGCAACCTAAAAAGCCCAATTGGATACGGGTCAAAGCACCTGTAAGTGAGGGGTACAAGAAAACTCGTGATATAATGCGTGATAATAGCCTTGTGACTGTATGTGAGGAGGCAGGTTGCCCCAATGTAGGCGAGTGCTGGAGCCAAGGTCATGCTACTATGATGATTATGGGCGATATATGTACGCGAGGTTGCTCTTTTTGCAATATAGCGACCGGTAAGCCATCCAATTTAGATGTTTTTGAACCTGGTCGAGTGGCGGTTGCGGTTAAAAAACTTGGGCTTAAGCACGTGGTGATTACATCTGTTGACCGAGACGACTTAAATGATGGTGGTGCGGATCACTTTGCTCAAACAATCAGAGCGGTACGAAAACAAAGCCCTAGTACTACGATTGAAATTTTGACGCCTGATTTCTTAAAGTGTGAGGATTATTCTTTGGAAACTGTTGTCGAAGCAAAACCAGATGTATTTAATCACAATTTAGAAACTGTCCCTGGGCTCTATCCAAAAGTTAGACCTGGAGCCCGTTATTTTCATTCATTACGACTTTTGCAAAGGGTCAAAGAGATGGATCCAGCTATGTTTACTAAATCTGGCATTATGGTGGGCCTTGGTGAGGATAGACAGTCAGTTATGCAGGTTATGGATGATATGCGGTCCGCAGATGTAGATTTTTTAACTATCGGTCAATACCTTCAGCCAACACCAAAACATCACGCAGTAGATCGGTTCGTACACCCTGATGAATTTAGTTCTTATGAAAAGGCAGCTTATGGCAAAGGTTTTTTAATGATTTCAGCCACGCCACTTACACGGTCTTCTTACCACGCTGGAGATGACTTTAAAAAGATGCGTGAAGCACGAAATTTAAAGCTTGGCCAAGGTTAAACTTAAAATAATAAAGTACAGCTTAAAGCTCTTTCTACAGTTCGTGTTGACCTAATTTTTTTCTAAGATGGGGAAGGTACGTTTTGGCATCTTTAGCGTGTGGATGGATATTTAAAAGCATCTCATAAGCTTTGATAGCTTCTTTTAAAGCTCCAAAATGAACATTAATCATCGCAAGACCTGAAATCGCACCAAAATGCCTAGGCTCGCGTGATAAAACTTCAAATACATCAGTCTCTGATCCAGCCAAGTCACCATTGAAAAATCTAACAGTTGCACGTTTATTCCACGCCTCAACAAAATCAGGGTTCTTTTGTATAAGTTTTGTCAGCTCTTTTTCCGCTTTAACTAAGTTACCACTATCCATTGCTGATAACGCTCGTGACATCATTTTTTTTTCAACGGGATCTTCATGCGAATTAATCCAAGCCTCTTGAATGTCCATTGTAATTGTTTTTGCAGCAGCTGCGGATGGTGCCGATGCCAATTTGTCTAGCAAATTTTGTGTTTCGGAAGCGTTTACAGCACTCAAACTAGATATAAATATGACAAGTACTTTGACAATTAACCTCAAAACCAATTCCCTTTTATTTAAAACACAAATTATCCCATCGATGATTTGGAAATAGCTTGGCTATTAAGGTGGTCAAGGACTGGTAAATTAACCCGCGTTTTTAATCCAACCTCCGCCCAATACTCTTGAACAGTTTTCATCATAAAAGACGCATGCTTGGCCGGCCGCTACCCCTTGCTCCGGTTCAATCAGCTCCACTTCAGCGCTACCTGAAGAGTTCGGCCTTACTACTGCGTCCTGGGGAGGTCGTGTTGAACGAACTTTAACTTTCATGTTCCATTGTTTTTTTGAAAAGAAATTCTGATCGCCTAACCAATTAATTTCAGACACTTTTATTGTGTGAGCTTTTAAAAGTTCTCTTGGTCCAACGACAACCTTTCGATCTTCAACATTTAAAGAAACCACGTACAGTGGTTCATTTAATCCACCGACGCCTAAGCCTCTCCTTTGACCCACTGTGAAATTGATTATTCCCGCATGTTCCCCCAGAATGCGACCATCGGCATGTACAATTTCTCCAGGCTCCGCTGCGCCTGGTCTTAGTTTTTCAATAACCGCAGCATAATCACCGTTTGGCACAAAACAGATATCTTGACTATCGGGTTTGTCCGATATGCTGAGATCAAATTTTTTTGCCAGCGCCCTTGTTTCATCCTTTGATTTAAGATGACCAATAGGAAACCTTAAAAAGTTTAGTTGTTCCCGAGTGGTCGGAAATAAAAAATAGCTTTGGTCACGTTTTGGATCTGCTGCACAATGAAGCTCTGGCCCTTTTTCGCCATGCTTTCTCTGAATATAGTGTCCGGTCGCCATGCAGTCTGCATCTAAATCTTTAGCCGTTTCCAATAAGTCCTTAAATTTTACTCGCTCATTGCATCTAATACAGGGAACAGGCGTAGCTCCTCCAAGATAGCTATCGGCAAATTCATCGATAACCGTTTCTCTAAAAATATTCTCGTAATCAAGAACATAATGTGGAAAATTCATGCTTTCGGCTACTCTTCTGGCATCATGAATGTCTATACCTGCGCAACATGCCCCTTTTTTAGCGAGTGCAGCTCCGTGGTCGTATAGTTGTAGCGTGACTCCTACAACATCATAACCCTCACTAACCAGTTTGGCTGCGACTACAGAGCTATCCACACCCCCGGACATGGCAACAACGACCCTTGTATCGCTAGGTGCTTTGTCAAATCCAAGTGAGTTGAGTTTTTTAATATTTGATTCCAAAATAATAACTTTTAAGTGTTTAAATATAATCCTGAGTAGACGTAGTAGCTCTGTTTATAAATAATTTAGAGATTAAGACTGCCTATTAGAATATTTATAAATAGAAATCAATTTTTCTGAAAAAAGATTTTATAGTGTTGTGATTAGACTGGACTTTTAAGAAACTCTATCAAATTGTTCAACTAATATGGGACTAGTGATGACGGATAACATAGCTGTTGATGATCTTTCGGGCGATATGGCTAGAGACGAGTTAACTCGTCTTGCTAATTTATTAAATAAAGCAAATAAAGCCTACCACGGTGATGACAGTCCCATTATGACGGACGCAGAATTTGATTTTCTTAAAAAAAGAAATTTAGAAATTGAACTTAAGTTTCCCCAATATAAGAAATCAGATAGTC
>CAYMIR010000076.1:0-7345 GCA_964390655.1 uncultured Marinovum sp. | reverse complement strand
AAATCTGTCAGCTTTGATTTCACCTGTCTCTAGATCAAATAAAGCATACACCCAGTTTCAAAATTTAATAAGTTTTTTCAACCAATGTAACATGGTATATGTGATTATTTTTGAAATTTGGTGGAGCCTAGGGGGATCGAACCCCTGACCTCTACAATGCCATTGTAGCGCTCTCCCAGCTGAGCTAAGGCCCCAGATTATATAATTTTAAACATATTAATTTAAAAAAAGAAACCAATACGACTAAACAGTTTAACTGTCGTCTTCGGAAGGCATGTCCGCGATTTCTTCTAGAGAAACGTTATCATCTTCGTCATCCTCTTCAAGTAAATCGTCGCCGAGATCTACATCGACGTCCTCGTCATCTAATACGACTTCCTCTGCATCTAAGTCCGCGGCTTTGTTTCCTTTTGATGACATATCTTCAGCATCAGCTGCAATCATCCTCGTTTTTGAAGTATCTATCTCAACAACTTCACCAGTATAAGGGCTCACTATAGGATTTCTATTTAAGTCATAGAACCTTTTACCTGTTGTAGGGCAAACTCGCTTAATACCCCATTCTTCTTTGGGCATCTTTATTTCCTTCATTAAAATCATTATTTCAGTCTGGGCCAACTGCCACATCACGACGCATATGTCAAAGGCTTTGCGTAAATTAAAATGATAAGCTAGTTAAATGCTAAGGAAGTAAATTAATGACGAAAATTTTTCTTAAAGATGAACCCGATTTAGAAATTTTTCTTCGGCAGCAGAGTAATTCGCGCCGAATAACTCTACGGGTCAGTGCTTTAGATGGAAAAATTACAATTACAGGCCCCAAGTATCTTGATTTTAAAGAATTCAAAAAATTTGCTGAAAGTAAGAAATCTTGGCTGAAGTCTAAAAGAAAATCTTTTGAACCCCCTATTTTCGTTTCTGAAGGGGTAAAAGTTCCAATTTTAGGTATTAAAACTAAAATTGCTTGCGACAATATTCAAAAGCCAAAAAGAGTTGGAAGCCTTTTATACGTCAACACAAAAAAATCTGTCTCAAATCAAGTCAAAAAATATTTAACAGAAATCTGTAGAATACACTTGAATTACATGTGTAAAGAGTTTTCAAAAAGACTAGGATCAAAGATCCGCAAAGTAACTCTGCGTGATACTCGCTCTCGCTGGGGCTCTTGCTCAAGTGATGCCAACCTGATGTTTTCTTGGCGTCTGATAATGGCACCAGAAGATGTTTTAGCCTATGTAGCAGCTCATGAAGTTGCGCACTTGAAACACATGAACCATTCTAAAGATTTTTGGGGAACTGTTGAATATCTCTTTGGACCTTACAAAAAGGAACGTGCTTGGCTGAAACAAAACGGTCCATCGTTGCATCGTTATAAATTTGAGAGTTGACCTAGCACAAATTTTGTGATCACAAATAAAATATGAATACATTAACAGTAAAAGAACCCAATCAAGCTGCGCACGATTACGTATATAGAGGCTTACGTACAAGAATAATGCATGGCGAAATTCTTCCTGCTACTTCGATGACTTTAAGAGGAATTGGAAAAGATTATTCCGTTTCGATGACGCCAGCAAGAGAAGCCGTGCGTCGCTTAATTGCTGAGGGCGCTCTGATGTTGTCTCCATCTGGTCGAGTGTCTACGGCAGAGCTAACTAATGATAGGATTGAGGAGTTAGCAGTGATGCGTTCCCTAATAGAGGTAGAGCTTTCTAGTAGGGCACTCCCAAGAGCTCATACAGCGCTTATAGATAGATTAAAAACTATAAATGCTTCAGTATCGCAAGCGATTACAACTCATAATCCTGTTGATTATATTAGAACAAACTTAGAATTTCATAGAATGTTATATTTACGCGCTCAGGCGCCTGCGATGTTGGCAATAGCTGAAACAGTTTGGCTTCAATTAGGTCCGACAATGCGTTCACTGTATGATAAGCTAATTCGCAAGGAGCCCCCACATACTCATACAGCAATTATTGCAGCGCTTACCGCCGGAGATGAGCCTGGACTTCGGTTGGCCGTTAGATCGGATGTAACCCACGGTTTACGCCATTTACTAAAATAAGCTAAGCCGCCAGTCCTTTGCTACCCAATTTCAAAAACTTTTTACGCCGTTCACTTATAAGGTCTATTGGTTTTTTAGAATTCAAGGCAGAAAGCATTGAACTAATAGCCACTTTTACCGACTCGATAGCCTGTTCCGGGTCTCTATGTGCACCCCCTACCGGCTCTTCTATAATTTGATCACTAATCCCCAAGGCGTATAAATCGTCAGCCGTTAATCGTAACGCTTCTGCTGCTTCGCGCATTTTTTCCGCGTCTTTCCATAAAATGGATGCACAGCCTTCTGGACTGATAACCGAATATATGGAATGTTCAAGCATCGCTACTCTATTAGCTGTTGCAAAAGCAACTGCTCCACCAGACCCACCTTCTCCAATAATAATACTGATAAGCGGCACACCAATCTGAAGACATTTTTCGGTTGATCGAGCAATCGCCTCAGATTGACCTCTTTCCTCTGCTCCTTTTCCTGGGTAAGCACCAGGAGTGTCAACTAAAGTAATCAATGGCAAACCAAACTTATCTGCCAACTCCATCAAACGAATTGCTTTTCGATAACCTTCAGGGCGAGCCATACCAAAATTACGCTCTATTCTGCTTTTCGTATCGCTACCCTTTTCATGCCCAATAACCACTACAGGCTTATCTCCAAAACGAGCAAGACCCCCAATGACTGCTTGATCGTCAGCAAAATTCCTATCGCCAGCTAGAGGAACGAATTCTGAAAATAGAGCTTTTATATAGTCTTTACAATGCGGTCTTTCAGGATGCCTGGCTATTTGACACTTTCGCCATGGGGTTAAGTTTTTGTATAAATCAACTAACATCTCTTGTGCCTTCAAGTCGAGATTTTCAGCGTCTTTTTCGACATCCATATCCTCATTTTGACGCGCCATAGCTCGTAGCTCCTCAGCCTTACCTTCAATCTCAGCCAAGGGTTTTTCAAAGTCTAAATAATGAGCCATTAATTTCTCCAATGTTACGAGACACCTATTTCTCCTATATTATATTTTTTAATCAAACTTTTAACAACTTAGGATTCGCACTCAATCAAATTCGCCAGCTTAACTAAGACTTCAGCCTGTTTGATCGATGCAATGTCAACCATGCGACCTTTGAAAACAGTTACGCCCTCACCATTCTCACCAGCTTTACTCATGGCTTTTATAATTTCTCTAGCTTCCTCAATTGCATCGGACGAGGGTGTAAAAACTTCATTGGCAAGTGCGACTTGATTTGGATGAATTGCCCATTTACCCACCATACCTAAAGTCGAAGCTCTTTTAGCCTCAGCAAAAAAACCCTCACGATCGTTAAAATCGCCATACGGTCCATCTACTGGCAAGAGGCCATTACTTCGGCAGGCGGCCACCAACGAAGCTTGAGCCCAATGCCATGGGTTTGACCAGTACTTTTGACCATCATGACGCATATAATAATCTTCCTGGGTCCCACCAATGCCCGTGGTCACCATACCCATTGAAGCGGCAAAATCCGCAGCTCCCAAGGCCATTGAAACTATTCTGCTACTTGCGCTGGCTATATCATTTACGTTGGCTATCCCCGCAGCACTTTCAATTAGTATTTCAAAGCCAACCTTTTTTGACCGCGAGGCTCCTTTTTCAACAGCGGATACCAGAGCATCTACGGCATAAACATCCGCTGCACAGCCTGCCTTTGGTATTGTCAAATTATCCAATCTATCAGAGCAATTTTCCAATAAATCTATAACATCTCGATACCAGAATGATGAATCTAAGCTATTAATACGAACTGAAACGGTTTTATTTTTCCAGTCTATATCATTTATTGCCTGAACCACATTCAACCGCGCTTTTTCTTTATCCGCTGGAGCAACAGAGTCCTCCAAGTCTAAATTGATAACATCGGCGGTACTGTTTGCCATCTTTTCAAAAATTTCTGGGCGTGAACCGGGTCCAAATAGCTGAGACCTGTTCAAACGAGCAATAGGAGTTGGTTGTATTTGAAAAGACATGGGTGCGGCCCTCACATAAAGTATTTAAGAAATCCAGAAATGATTATTTGTTATTTAGTAAGAACAGTTTTTTCAAGACAAACTTAGAAGCAATTAGCATGCATATATTGGACAATCTCAAAATTTAAAAACATTTTAAATTTTGCAAAACTTTAATAAATTAAAAATTTCTTCTATTAATTGATATATATATAAAAGAATCTTGCAAAAATAAAAATTTACTAACGAAAAAAGAAGGTTTTTAAAATTTTTCTAAGGTATTCTACTTTTATTAAGAGGAGATAAAACCGTGATTCCAACACCATATTTACTTTTTCTAGGTGATGCACCAGACCAACTATCTGCTAAAGTAGCGCAGGGAATAAAAGATTGGCGGCCTGAAAACGCAGTAGGGCAAATCCGCATGCCTGGTTGCAATGCTGACCTCGGTTTAGAGGATCTTACTCTTGAACAGGCTTTTGAAAAAGGCGCGAGAACAATGGTTATCGGTGTAGCAAACCGAGGAGGTTATATTTCTGAAGCATGGAAAACCATATTAATAGAAGCCCTCAAAACTGGTTTTGATATTGCAAGTGGTTTACACAATCTTTTACGTGATGAACCAGATTTAGTGGCTCACGCCGAAAAATATGATCGCAGCTTACACGACGTCCGAATACCAACCGTCGAATACCCTATTGCAAACGGAAAGAAGCGTAGTGGTAAAAGGTGCCTAGCAGTTGGTACAGATTGCTCGGCAGGCAAAATGTATACTGCACTGGCAATTGACAAATTAATGCAAAAAAGAGGCCTAAAATCAACTTTTCGAGCGACGGGCCAAACAGGGATACTAATTACGGGTGGGGGAGTGCCATTAGATGCAGTGATAGCTGACTTTATGGCTGGTGCGATAGAATATCTAACACCTGATAACGAGGAAGATCATTGGGATTTAATTGAAGGACAAGGTAGCTTATTTCATGTATCTTACTCCGGAGTAACAATGGCGCTCGTTCACGGCGGTCAGCCGGATGCTTTGATACTTTGTCATGAACCTACCAGGGAACATATGAGGGGATTACCTGAATATAGCTTGCCGAGCCTCAAGGATCTGAATGATACAGCCCTCCATCTAGCAAGGGTTGCAAATCCAAACTGTAAGGTTGTCGGAATTTCAGTAAATACTCAAAATATGGAAGAACAGGAAGCTATAGCCTATCTTTCATCTCTAGGAAAAGAGTTAAATCTACCTGCGACTGATCCTTTTAGATTTGGAGCAGATAAATTGGTAGACGCCTTGACGAAACTTAATTGAATTATTTAACAAATTAGGTTGCATATTGTGATCCAAGCTAAAGTTGAAATTTTTCCACTTGCTCATGTCTTTAGAATTTCTAGAGGAGCGAGAACTCAAGCGGAAGTTGTAACCGTTACAATCGAAAAAAATGGGGTATCTGGTCGTGGGGAATGTGTTCCCTATGCTCGCTACGACGAAACACTGGAAAGCGTAATTAAACAAGTAGAGAGCTTACCAGCCGACATTGATAAGGACACTTTACAAGAAACTCTGCCTCCTGGAGCCGCCCGTAATGCTGTAGACTGCGCACTTTGGGATTTTCAATGTAAAAAGCGTGATCAAAGGATTTGGAAAATAGCGGATATTCAGGTTCCTAAGCAAAAAATAACTGCGTATACTTTATCGTTAGATGAGCCTGAAAATATGTTTAAACAGGCAGAAAAAAATTCAGACAGACCATTGCTCAAAATCAAATTAGGAACACCAAATGACATGCCGCGCCTAGAAGCCGTCAGAAAAGGCGCTCCGGACTCGGAAATCATTGTCGACGCAAATGAAGGTTGGGATGCAGAGCTTTATTCACAACTTGCACCCGAACTAGTTAGACTTGGGGTCAAATTAGTTGAGCAGCCTCTTCCGGCAGATAAGGACGACGATCTTATTGGACTTCCTCGTCCCCTGCCAATTTGTGCCGACGAAAGTTGTCATGATCGAAAGAGTTTAGAAAAATTAATTGGAAAATATGACTTTGTTAATATTAAGTTGGATAAAACTGGTGGATTGACTGAGGCATTACAATTAAAAAATGAAGCGCTGAAGGCGGGCTTCAAAATTATGGTTGGCTGCATGGTTGGAAGTTCTCTTGCGATGGCACCGGCTACGCTAATTGCACAAAACGCGACATTTGTAGACCTTGACGGCCCTTTACTGCTGGCGCAAGACAGACAAAACGGTCTTTTATATGATAAAAGTTGGGTTCACCCTCCTGTAAAAGATTTCTGGGGTTAATAGAGGAGCACCGCATGACCAGAACAGTTTATCTCAACGGTGAATACTTTTTAGAAAATGAAGCAAAAATATCAATTTTTGATAGAGGCTTTTTGATGGCTGACGCAGTATATGAGGTGACATCAGTACTGGATGGTAAACTTATTGATTTCAAAGGGCATGCCGATAGACTTAATCGATCCCTTGATGAGTTGGATATGAAAAACCCTATACCCTATGAAGAACTTTTAACGGTTCACAGAGAACTCGTTCGTTTGAATGATATTGATGAAGGTTTGGTTTATCTTCAGATATCACGCGGAGCTCCGTCCGACAGAGATTTCGTATACCCAAATCCAGATGAGACAGATCCAACTGTAGTCTTATTTACACAAAATAAACCAGGATTGGCAAATAGCCCATCAGCCAAAAAAGGGTTAAAAATTATAAGTATCGATGACGAAAGATGGGGAAGGCGCGATATCAAAACTGTTCAACTATTATATCCTTCCATGGGAAAAATGATGGCTAAAAAAGCTGGCGCTGATGATGCTTGGATGGTTCAGAGCGGATACGTTACTGAAGGAACCTCAAACAACGCCTATATTATAAAAAATAACAAAATAGTTACGCGAGGCCTCTCGAATGACATCTTGCACGGCATCACCAGAGCAGCTGTTTTGAGATTTGCAAAAGAAGCTCAAATGCAGGTCGAGGAACGGAATTTTACACTCGATGAAGCCTACGAAGCAGACGAGGCCTTCATTACCTCTGCAAGTACTTTTGTTATGCCAGTGGTAGAAATTGATGGGAACAAAATAGGTCATGGCTTGCCCGGCTCTAATTCATCTCGGCTAAGAGAGATTTATCTCGAAGAAAGCAAAAAATTAGCTATTTAAAGATAGTGAATTGGTATCACAGTTTCAGTTCTTGTAAGAAACAAAAAGGTATACTAAGCTTTGGGTGACACGATGGGAGAACTGCATTGCAGTGCCGAAGGAGCAACCGCCCCCGGAAAC
>CAYMIR010000075.1:0-7356 GCA_964390655.1 uncultured Marinovum sp. | reverse complement strand
ATAATAAGACGGCTGCCAAAATCGATAAACTTGGAAACTCTCAAAAGATTATTTCTACTGAGCGCTATGCACCCTTCCGTGGGACAAACTTTTTTTCTCCAACTGTGAATAAAAATGGCAGATCCTCTACCCTTTACTGCATATGGCCAATTCCAATTCGTGATTATCACTAAATCATATAGATTATCGGGCCTAAAAAGTCGCTCGTGTCTAAATAAATTAGGTGAAGTGCCCATCAAATTATAATTAGGGTCTTTTATGTCATCAGACCAAATATCACGAGGTCGGATTGGTAGCGCCCATTTGCGTGGTGGTGCTATTCTATCAGGCCGGTAAAGCATGCCCACTATTTCATGCTTCCCGACTGGCGTTTTCCCATCGCCTTCACGTTTGAGATTTGAGACACCGTTTTTCCCAACTGAGCATGGCAAAACTTTATTTCCAACTCTTAGACCCGTGGGCGTAAGTATTAAATCTTTCACATCAAGTGGCCTGATTTTATAGCTTTTGTTTGCAGATATCTTAGGTTATTCTCATTTTGGCCCACCGTCAGAGAGATCCTTTTCGCTACAGTAACGCCATATTTTTCCATAGTAGAAATTTTAGAGGGATTATTTGTAATCAATTGGATATTGGTAATCCGCATTTTTTTCAGAATAGTAGCACCGAGTTGGAAATCACGTTCATCATCTTCAAAGCCTAGACGATGGTTCGCCTCTACTGTGTCAAAGCCTTGATTTTGAAGTGAGTAGGCCCTTATTTTATTAGCTAATCCTATACCTCTTCCTTCTTGGTTAAGGTATATAAGAAGACCACCACCCTCATCATTAATCATTTTCGTTGCTGCATGTAGCTGAGGCCCACAATCGCACTTCAAACTACCAAGCACATCTCCAGTAAAACATGCAGAATGAATACGCACTAAAGTAGGTTGATCTCGGTCAATTTTGCCAATCTCTACTGCATAATGCTCTTCCCCACTTATGTTTGGTCTAAATATATGAAATTGAGCGTTTTCAGCTCTTGCTGTTGGAACTTCTGCTGTAATAGCATCTGCTATGTCTTCCGGGCTGATAGCCATTTCTAGTAACTGCTCTTTTTTGAGATAGGTTAGCTTATTAGTTTCGGCAAAATTTTCACCATTATTTACTTGGGAGATAATAGCCGCCGGTAAGAGTTGAGCTGATTTTAATACAATGAGAGCTTCGTTTTCAATTTCAATAGGCATTTCCCTAATAATCTTAAATGGGCCTTTCAATGGATTTTTTAGATCAAGCATTGGATCCGCTATTGCTTTTACTGAATGAGGCGTGGATTTTTCACCCAGTTCAATTCTAACAAAATTTCCGTCATAAATTGGGCATTTCAACGTTTGAGCTCTTCTAGCAGTGATTAAAATGAACGAACTTTTATCAATTTGTCTCAGTTTATTCAGCTGTTTCTGGTTTAAAACCTCTACGGGTGTCACGACAGCATCTATTTTTTTTCCTGCCAAAACAATCGGAATGCCCAAGCGCAAGTCAGTGCGCGCACGCATTAAAATTTCTTGATTAGTAAATTTAAATATACTTTTCAAACCGACCCTGCTTCTGCGTGACTTTATTCAGTTGTTTATAGCCCCATGACGTAAGTATTCAGCAAAACTATAAAAAATAAAACTATTTAAAAAGTTGACCCTCAAGGCTTAAAATACAAGTTATTAACATGTAGACAGAGCTTACAAAAAAAATAGTAGTAAAGGTAGCTCTCTTTATTCTATTCTTTTTAGTTAATCTAATGCTAACTGTTAATTCATTGAGGTCTTTTAACTGACTGTATGAAAAATGAAGAAAAAAATTTTACTTTTTGAGCCAAGTAATCTTGTGAGAAAAGCTTTATTGGACCAAATGTCTATGGTCAAAAGTTTTGAAATCTTTGATGCTTTCAGTCATGAAGAAATTATTCTACAAAACGATAATTCAAAATTTGATTTAATAATCATAGGTACGGATAACGAAGCCCATACCTTTTCTTTGACAAATAAATTCATTCAAGGGACTGAATTAAAGAGTGAAATCCTTTTTTTAGTAGACCCAAGCAATGATATTAGTTCAGACTTTGACGAAATTTTGGCACCAAATTACTATATTAAGAAACCGTTTAGAGTTCAGAATTTGATTAAAAAAATTTCTGCCATTTTGGCAAAAATATCAACAACTATAGATGTTGCTCACAATATTGGTCCATTTGTATTTTATCCTATTAAAAAAATAGTAATTTTAGGGGAAAAAGCGAAGATTGAATTGACTGAAAAAGAGGTTGGTATTTTAAAATGCCTTATAAATTCAGGTGAAGAATATGTAGATAAAGAGAATTTATTGAAGCAGGTTTGGGATTATAATTCAGATGTGACTACACACACACTAGAAACTCACATTTATAGATTACGACAAAAATTGGAGATAGATCCGTCGATCCCACGTTTGATAATCTCAAAAGGTGGCGGTTTTACAATCCGCTCAATTTGATAAGTATTTAAGCATAGTAACTCTATTATTAGCCCGTCTTGAAAATGGTGTTTTTTTAAATGAACTTTGACTTTTAGAAAAAGGATAGAATTTTGACTTTGAATATAGCGACCTGGAATATAAACTCAGTGCGTTTACGCGCTGACTTGGTATGCAAGTTATTAAAAAACGAGGATATTGACTTACTGTGTTTGCAGGAATGTAAATCACCAGTGGAAAAATTTCCACTTGATGTTTTTTCGAAAATTGGGTTCTCGCACTTAGTTGCCCGCGGTCAAAAGGGATATAATGGTGTCGCAATACTTTCTAAATTTCCTCTTTTTGAAAAATGTGCAATAGATTTTGCTGGTTTGGGGCATGCGCGTCATATTGCTGCTCAGTTAGAAAACGGTATTATTATCCATAATTTTTATGTTCCTGCTGGAGGTGACGAACCAGACCGTCAGAAAAATGAAAAGTTTGATCAAAAATTAGACTATCTCACTGAGATGAGGGATTATTTCAACGCAAATGAACCAAAAAAGTCTATTCTGGTTGGAGATTTAAATATTGCACCACGTCCAGAAGATGTTTGGGACCACAAAAAGATGGCTAAAATTGTCAGCCATACGGAGGTCGAAATAGATCACTTGGATGCGGTTCAAACGGCGGGGAATTGGGTTGATGTCACACGAAAAGATATTCCAATGAAAAAATTATACTCATGGTGGTCTTACAGAGCTAAAGATTGGAGCACCTCAGATAGAGGTCGAAGACTTGATCATATTTGGGCCTCAGCCGATATTGCGCCAAATGTTGGTAGTAGTAGAATATTAAGAGAGGTTCGCGGTTGGGAAAGACCGAGTGACCACGTACCCGTTTTAGCTACAATTGATCTATGAATTGGTAGTTAAACGTCTTATATGCAAACTAAGAAGGCAAAGAGGTAATCATGTTGGAACTTGAACAAAATACAGATGGGGCATTAATTAAAGAAGTATCCGAGGCTACTTTCATGCAAGATGTTGTCGAGGCCAGTAAAGAAAAACCCGTTATTGTAGACTTTTGGGCACCATGGTGCGGTCCTTGTAAAACACTCGGCCCCCAGCTTGAGGCAGCAGTCAAGGCGGCAAATGGAGCCGTAACAATGGTAAAAGTAAATGTAGATGACAATCAAATGATCGCAGGGCAGATGCAGGTACAGTCAATACCTACAGTTTTTGCTTTTTCCAATGGTCAACCAGTTGACGGTTTTCAAGGGGCTGTTTCAGCTTCCGAGATCAAGGCTTTCGTAGACCGTGTGGTAGCTGCCGGTGGTGGCGAGCCTGAAAGTGGTCTTGAAAGTGCTGTCGCCTCAGCTGAGCAAATGCTTAGCGATGGTGATTTTGAGGCCGCAATAGAAACATTTTCAGCGATATTAGAGGAGGATCCGAGTAATTTAAAAAGCTATGTGGGCCTCATAAAGAGTCATATTGCTATGCATGATTTAGATCAAGCTGAAGCAGTTTTAAATGGAGCGCCAATGGAAATATCTCAGAGCCCAGAGATTGAAACTGTACATGCTCAAATTGAATTGGCTAAGCAGGCTCGCGATGCTGGTCCAATCAACGATTTGGCTCTATTAGTTGAGGAAAAACCGGATGATAATGAAGCTAGATTTAAACTTGCACAGGCTTTACATGGAGCAGGGCAAGTGGAAAATTCTGTTGAGCAGTTATTGGAGCTTTTCAGAAGAGATAGAGAATGGAATGATGGAGCTGCCAAATCACAGTTATTTATCATCTTTGACGCTTTAGAACCAAACAACGAAATTGTGTTGAATGGCCGGCGCAAATTAAGTTCTTTGATATTTGCTTAAATCAACATTAAGACTAGCTTCTTCTCATGTCAGAAAAAATTGATCTACCCAAATCGATACCTATTTTTCCCCTTCCTAAGGCAGTTTTACTACCAAGGTCTCGGCTTCCTTTGCATATTTTTGAACCTCGCTATTTGGCAATGGTAGAGGACAGTATGAAAACGCCTCACCGCCTAATCGGAATGTTACAACCGACAGGTAATGATGGTAGGCTTCATTCTATTGGTTGCGCTGGAAAATTAACGCAATTTTCTGAAACTGAAGATGGCCGTTATATGGTAACCCTGACAGGTATAAGCCGATATCGGGTTCAAAATGAAATTGAGGGTTTTTCTCCATATCGCCGTTTTAATGTATTGTGGGACGATTTCGAAAAAGACCGTACAATTCCTGAACAAGACAAAGAATTTGATCGTGACAGTTTTTTTAAATTACTTGGAAAATTTTTGGAGGGTGAAAGCCTTTCTACAGATTGGGAAACACTTCAGCAGGCAGACAATGAACTTTTAATAAACTCTTTATCGATGATGTTAGATTTTGATCTTGAGGATAAACAGGCTCTTTTAGAAGCTCCTTCGTTACAAACTCGGCGCGAAACGTTAACGACTTTGTTTGAGTTTAGTTTAAGAGGTGGTGCTGATGATGAGGTGCTGCAATGATTAACTCAATAAAGAACGACCGGAAAATGCTAGAAGCCCTTGTCTGCCCTCTAACACAGGAAACACTTGAATATAACGAAGAAAACCAGGAATTGATTTCGAAATCTGCTGGTTTAGCTTACCCCATCAGAAATGGTATTCCAATTATGCTACCAGATGAAGCTAGATTGATGAATTAACGCATTAACTTTGGTAATTCACCGTTCAGTCCCGCTGCCTGTCTCATGAATGCCCTTTTTGCGTAGTTAGACTTCTCAACCATCTTCAAACCCAAATTTTTCAAAGAGCCTACTAGGGGGTTATAAGAAGAAAATATTTTATTCAAATTATCAGTAGCAAAGCCAAGTGCCTGATTATCAAATCTGCGCCACTCCTGATATCTATCCAAAACATTTATTGAAGAGAAGTCCTCTCCTCGTTCCCTTGCACAGGAAATGACATCGACAAGAGCAGCTATATCACGCATTCCCGCATTTAGACCTTGTCCGGCTATAGGATGATAACCATGAGCTGCATCACCTATGACAGCAAATTTATCTGCAACATACTTTTCACTGATTGATAATTTAAGAGGAAAGGAAATTCTTTTACCGGTAAGTTTGAGCTCACCCAGAAAATCGCCAAATCTGTTGCGAAGTAAACTTAAATATTGTGAGTCATTCATATCCGAAATTGTAAGTGCATTTTGGGTGCTTTCTGTCCAGACAATCGAGGCGGTGTTCTTGTTAATTGGTAAAATCGCTAATGGGCCTTCTGGGAGGAAATACTGGTATGCAGTATTATCAGATAAGTATTCATGCTCAATAGCACAGACTAAACCACGCTGCTTATATTTCCACCCTGTTTTTTTAATACCAAATGCTTTTGCACTGGGACTATTAATTCCATCACTGGCAACTATGAGAGATGCTTGCAGCTTTGAGTCATTGTCCAATGTTAACTGTTTATATTTACCCATATCAATAATTTCATTAATTTTTTTTTGCTCAATTAAATCAATAAGAGTGTTTTGTTTAATTTTAACATTTAGGCATTGCCGTAGAAATCTATCTTCAAGCATTTGTGCCATTGGGCTTTCTTCAATATCGGCATTATTGAATTGCAAAGTAGAGGAGGCGGGTCCTCTGTTTATAGTACCATGTGAGACCTTTATATTTAATATAGGGTGAGCATTTTCTTCAATTTTTTTCCAAAAGTTCAGATTTTTCATCATCTGCACCGAGGAAAATGCCATTGCATAGGCTCTACCATCGAATTCTTTAAGGGTGTCTTCAATAAAATTTTTTTGGTCAATTAATGCGACTGAGAAACCAGCATGAGCTGCAGCAAGAGACATGACCTGGCCATTAATTCCTGCACCAATTACGACGATATCATTTTTTTTTCTCATTAAATTAATATGTATTCCTTATTTGTATTGTCCAGAGAAAGAAATATAGTCAATTTAAATTTACTGAGGTGAAAATGTCGGATTTTAATTCTTTAACTGCCTCTGAACTGGGGGATAAGATTGGTCAAGGTGAAATTGACCCCGTTGAGCTCACGGAACATTTTCTGTCCCAGATAGAATTAAGCCCGATTGGGAAAAAGATTTATAGCACAATTACTTCTCAGTTAGCCCTGGAGCAGGCGAAAGAGTCAAAGAGGCGAGCTGATTTAGGATGTAGACTTTCATCTTTAGATGGAGTGCCTATTAGTTGGAAGGACCTATTTGATATAAAAGGCTATCCTTGTGAGGCGGGTAGTGAGTTATTGGCTGGCAGATTAGCAAATAAAAATGCTAAAGTTTATAATTTTGCAGAAGCGCATGGACTGATTTGTCTGGGGAAAACCCATATGTCTGAACTTGCGTTTTCTGGTTTAGGTTTAAATCCCATCAGGGAGACGCCACCATGCGTTAATTATCCAGGATCTGTTCCTGGTGGATCTTCATCGGGCGCAGCAACTTCAGTTTCATTCAGCTTGGCTGCCGCGGGTATAGGTTCGGACACTGGAGGTTCGGTGCGAATACCAGCAGCCTGGAACGATTTGGTTGGCTTGAAGACAACGGCTGGTAAACTTTCCCTTGATGGCGTTGTCCCATTATGCAGTCGTTTTGATACTGTTGGGCCACTTACCAAAAGTGTTGAAGACGCCGCCAGATTATTTGGAATAATGGCAGGTAGAGAAATAGGACTTCCGGCACCTAAGCTCGTGAAAGGGTTGAAGTTTGGGATAATTAATAATGTCGCGATGGAAAATCTTATAGATTTACCTGAAAAAGCTTTTCAAAGTTCAATTGATAAACTCAAGGATGCTGGCGCAAATATTTCAGAAATATCAGTTGCGAGCGTTGATGAAGCTATGGATTTAA
>CAYMIR010000074.1:0-7361 GCA_964390655.1 uncultured Marinovum sp. | reverse complement strand
TTTTTTTGAAGTCAAAAGATACCGAGTGACTGTAGAAAGACGCAAAAACAAGTATAACAAAATAGTAAGTTTATCGGAGGCCGTTGTTGTCGTAAAGGTAGATGGCGAAAAAAAACTTTCTGCTAGTGAAAGTATGGATGAAGTTGGTTCGGACCGAGGTCCTGTGAATGCTTTGTCAAAAGCTCTGACTAAAGATCTTGGAAGTTATCAAAAATTAATTAATGACATAAAATTAGTTGATTTCAAGGTTCGCATAACCCAAGGAGGAACAGAGGCTGTAACGCGTGTCGTTATTGACAGTGAAGATAAGAATGGAGTGCGCTGGTCAACAGTTGGTGTTTCACCCAATATTGTTGATGCTAGTTTCGAAGCACTTTTGGATGCGATCAACTGGAAATTAGTTAGAGATACAAAAAAGCAAAGAAAATTTATTACCACGCATTAGCGAAGTTCTATATTGGAATGGGTTTTGGAATTATCGGATGATATACTTCAGTGCGCTAGCTTAGTGAAACAGGGTGATTATGAGCGCTATAGGGTCATAATGACCCTAGATCCAAAGTTGAGATCTGATTTATTTGTTTTAATGGCGGCAAATATAGAAATTTCTAGAGCTCCTTGGATAAGTAGAGAAAGTTTAATTTCGGAAATTAGGCTACGATGGTGGCTTGAGGCAATTGAGGAAATTGAGTCAGATAAAGCTGTCCGTAGGCACTTTGTCACATCACCCTTAGAAAATATCTTGAACAAGTCACAAACAAAATTAATCAAGGAAAATATAACAGCTCGTTCTTGGGACATAAATACTGACCCACATCTAAACGAGAAAGAATTGTTTAATTATATTGACTGCACTTCAGGCAATATTTGGGCAGTTGCGGCCGAACTTCTTGGCGCGTCACAAAAAATTGGTAGGTTATTGGGTAATGCAATTGGTGTTGTTCAATATTGTAAAGCGAGCAATGAATTTACTGAAAGGGGTAGGGCTCCTTTTCCTGAACCTGAAGAGGAAATTATTCAAAATTTTTTGCAATGGGGAAAAATACAATTAGAGGAGGGCTTACTTGAAGTTAAAAAATTACAAAAACCAGAGAATGCTATCCGCAGATTCGTGTGGGATACAAGCTTTTATCTGAAACAGTTTTTGAGGAAACCAGACTATATAAAAACCTCTATAAAGCCAACCGATACAGTGAGATTTTTTCGGTTTTGGATTGCATGTCTAAGATTTTGAAAGATTCAATTCAATATGCGTCATGAATTGATGTAATTAGGTTTTTTATTTCTTTTAAGCCAAACCAACGCTGCTCCTGCGATCAAAAGCATCGGAAATATTGCTATATTCACAGCTGTCCAACCTGTCAAATGATCCCCGCCTGTGCAATTCATAAGCCCTCCTGATGAGAATGAAGCTACGGTTACACCACCAAAAACGAAAAAGTCATTCATGCCTTGGATCCTGCCACGTTCGGCTTCAGAGTGACTGTTTGTTAACATCGTAGTTGCACCAATGAAGCCAAAGTTCCAACCTAATCCGATAAAAATAAGCGCTATAAAGAAATTTTCTAGCTGAACTCCCGATAGTGCTACAATTCCTGCAAAAGCAAGAAAAAATAGTCCAATACAAGCAATTAATTCTTCGCCGTATCGGGTAATTAGATGTCCAGTAAAAAATGAGGGTAGAAACATTGCAATAACATGTGCTGAGACAACATTCGCCGCATCACTAGGAGAATATCCACATCCTACCACTGCTAAAGGTGTTGATGTCATAACCAAGTTCATCATGGCATAAGAAACCATGGCGCAAATCATTGCCACAGCAATGCGAGGCGTAGATACGAGTTGCTTATGGGATCGCTTATCTAGATTGAAAGTGTTTTTTTTCTCAAACTTTGGCATTTTTAAAAATAAAAATAAAAATGAACCAACAAAATTTAAAATAACGACTGCGATGTAAGTTCCAAGAAACGGAATTACCATAGATTCTGCTGAGATTTTTACTATTTGCGGACCAATTATTGCAGAGGCTAATCCACCAGCCATAACGTATGAAATAGCCTTGGGTCTAAAACTTTTAGTTGCGGTATCGGCAGCTGCAAATCGGTAAAAACCCTGGGCAGACATATAAATACCTGTAAAAAAGCTTCCAAGAAGAAAAATATAAAAAGAGCCGGTCGCCAGACCAACGGCTCCGATGATACCTCCAGCAAATCCACCTATTGCTCCTATAAAAAAACCAAATTTTCTTCCAAATTTTTGCATTAAGTTTGATAGAGGAGAAGCCGTAATCATGGATCCCAACACAATCATCGAAATAGGAAGTGTTGCAAAGCAGGCGTTTGAGGCCAAAGACTGACCAGCCAGCCCACCAACAGTAAAAATCATTGGCATCTGTGAACCAAGTATAGCTTGAGCACATATCAAAACGGCAACGTTACGTTTCGCTAGACGATTATCACCTGTGGTAGACATAAACTGGCGGTACGCTGTTACGATTTGATATTCAAGGACTTATTAAAGATAACAAACTGATTTATTAACCTGATAAATTATTTTAAATTCAAAATTACAAAATCTTTAAAATAGCTTTTTGCATCGAGGTTCAAATGGATGAGCGCGTAATAATATCTCAAGATTGTATTTCTGAGGGTTTGGACGCTTTAAAAAAAATTGAACCCAAATTCAACCAAGCAATAAACACTGTTGAGGAAATTCCACTTAGAAGGAGTTCTGACGGTTTCGATCGTCTTTTGTCAAATATAGTATCGCAGCAACTTAGTGTAGCTGCGGCAGATGCAATTTGGAACAAAATAGAATTGGCTGGGTTGAATAAAATCCAAAAGATCAGAAAAGTATCAGATCAAGAACTGCGAGATGTTGGATTGAGTAAACAGAAAATCAAATATGTGAGGTCGTTAGTAAATGCTAAAATCAATTATAGATCTTTAAGGACTATGCCAACTTCGCAAGTCGTAAGTGAACTCACTAAGGTATCTGGAATAGGAAACTGGACTGCTGAGATTTATGCTATGTTTAGCTTAGGTAGAGCAGATGTTTTTGCTCCTGGAGATTTAGCACTTCAAGAAGCAGCACGTTCGCTATTTAATCTTCGAGAACGCCCAAGTGAGAGGGAATTAAGATCTATGGCCAAAGATTGGTCGCCTTGGCAAGCAGTTGCGGCTAGATTACTCTGGTCTTATTATAATTACCAAAAAAAACGGGAGGGAATTCGTTGACCCGAATACTTAATTCTGAACGAAAAGAGGCACTCTCTGGATCGATCCGATCAGCCGTTGTTTTTCTTCATGGATATGGCGCAAATGGTGCTGACCTTTTAGGGTTAGCAGATCCACTTTCAGAGCACTTACCTGATACCTTGTTTATTGCTCCTGATGCTCCCGAAAGCTGTGCAGGGTCTCCATTTGGTTTTCAGTGGTTTCCCATTCCTTGGATTGACGGATCCTCAGAAGAGGAAAGTATGCGAGGTATGGTAGCTGCAGCAAACGATCTAAATGCTTTTCTTGATGCGTTGATGGTTGATGAAGATTTATTACCAGAACAAGTTGTTTTATTTGGTTTTTCCCAGGGTACTATGCTCGCTCTGCACATAGTTCCTCGGCGCGAAGATGAGATTGCCGGATTGGTTGCCTTTTCAGGTAGGCTTTTAGAACCGGAGGCTCTAGTGGACGAAGTAATTTGTAAACCACCTATTTTATTAGTGCACGGGGATCAAGATGATGTGGTGCCTGTTCAATCTCTACCATCGGCTGTTGAAGGCCTAGAGGAAGCTGGTTTCAAAGATGTGTTTGCTCACGTAATGAAAGATACTGGTCATGGCATTGCTCCTGATGGGTTATCAGTTGCATTGGCTTTTATTAGAGATAAGCTTGGGTTTTTGTGATTGAGACTACGACATCATCTTTAAGAATAGCTACATGGAGAGGCTTGATACAATTTAAATACGATATATAGTAAGTATGTGAGTAGTTAAATCTTACAATAAAAATGATTGGGGGTCATTAAATATGGGTGAGTTTATAGACGGTGATTTATCGAAAGATTTGAGCACCTTGAAGCATCATCCGGCCTTAGTTTTAAATGCTGATTATAGACCTTTATCATACTATCCTTTGTCACTTTGGTGTTGGCAGGATGCAGTTAAAGCAGCTTACATGGAGCGTGTCGATATTATTGCTCAGTACGATAAATTTGTTCACAGCCCTACCATAAAAATAAAAATACCCTCTGTTGTCGTTTTGAAAGATTATGTTAAGCCCCAAAAAAGCGTTGCATTTACAAGATTTAACTTGTTCTTACGTGATGAGTTCAGGTGCCAGTACTGTGGAAATCGAGGAGAATTAACATTTGACCATGTTATTCCTCGTGCTTCGGGCGGTACAACAAGATGGGACAACGTCGTAGCCGCGTGTAGTCCATGTAATCTTCGGAAAGGTTCTAAGTCGTTGGGGCGGGCAGGGTTGAATCTGAGGCGAAAGCCCAGACAGCCAACTGCTCCCGAATTGCAAAATTTAGGACGCAAATTCCCACCTAACTACCTTCACGACAGTTGGATGGATTTTCTATATTGGGATAGCGAATTAGAGGCATAAACAAATCTGGTAGCTACCTCACTTTTTGGGGTATTAAATTACCCCATTTGTAATTTATTGATTTATAAAGATAAATTATTTATTTTCTGCATTGACTATGGTTTGTTAGCTCAGTATCAACCACAAAGCTTTTGTTTACATGGCTCAAAAGTAAAAAAGGAAAATTTTATGAAAACATTTTCTGCGACTCCTGCGGATATTGAAAAAAAGTGGATATTAATCGATGCCGAGGGACTAGTTTTGGGTAGATTAGCTTCTATAATAGCAAGTCGATTGAGAGGGAAGCATAAGCCATCCTTCACCCCTCACATGGATTGTGGTGATAACGTAGTTGTTATCAATGCAGATAAAGTTCAACTAACCGGCAACAAGCGTCAAGAAAATTACTATTGGCACACCGGCTATCCTGGCGGAATCAAATCACGAACTAAAGAGCAAATATTAGATGGTGAGCACCCAGAAAGAGTTCTGACGTTAGCAGTGAAACGGATGTTGCCTAGTAATCGTCTAAGCCGACAGATTATGACTAATTTGAGGGTCTATGCTGGCTCTGACCATCCTCACGAAGCACAAGCTCCAGAGATATTAGACGTAAAATTAATGAATTCTAAAAACACAAGGGTTGCATAAAATGGCAGAAGATATCAAAAGTTTGGGAGATTTAGAAACAGTTGCAGCCTCTTCCGAACCAATCGTTGAAACAACAACGGTTCGTGAACCGAAGCGTGATGATTTTGGCCGCTCTTATGCCACCGGTAAGAGAAAAGATGCAATAGCTAGAGTTTGGATTAAACCTGGTTCTGGTAAAGTAGTCGTCAACGGAAAAGAGATGAACTCATATTTTGCTCGTCCTGTTTTGCAAATGATCTTACGCCAGCCTTTTCAAGTAGCGGGTGTAGCAGACCAATTCGATGTGAATGCAACGGTGAAAGGTGGCGGTCTTTCGGGTCAGGCTGGAGCAGTAAAACATGGAATTTCAAAGGCGCTTCAACTGTATGAACCATCCTTACGCGGAGCGTTGAAATCCGCAGGGTTCCTCACACGTGATAGTCGAGTTGTTGAACGTAAGAAGTATGGTAAGAGAAAAGCTAGACGCTCTTTTCAGTTTTCTAAGCGTTGATTTTTTCACGCCGCAGTTTTTAATAAAATCGTTATAAAACAATAACTTAGTATTTTTAAGTGTTTTTTTGCGTGTCACATTTGAGTCACATTTTCGATAGTCGCTTTATTTTATTGAAGGCGTTTGCTGCGATGAGTCACAAAAGAGTCACAGAGTCGTTTCAGATTCACAAAAAAGCTATACAATAGTTTACCTTTGTAGGATTTTACGTTTATGTTACTCGATACAAATCGATTAATAATAGAATACTTTAATACCAATGATATTTCTGATTGGTCAAAAATAGAGAGTGATGCTGACGTCAGACGCTTTGTTGATGGAAAAGTACTATCTTTAAAAGAGGCTGGTGAATATGTAGAAATGAATATTCGACAGTATCAAACACATGGCTATGGAAGATATGCAGTTCGATTAAAAGAAAACAGGAAACTTATTGGTATGTGTGGCTTTCTAAATGAACCGTATGGAATTGATTTTGGTTATCGCTACTCGAAAGATAGCTGGGGGAAAGGCTTGGGGTTCGAAGCTGCAAAAGAAGTACTTGAATATGGCTTTACAGAATTAGGATTAGAGAAAGTACTTGGACTGACTGCTGAACAGAATTATGGTTCTATCCGAATTCTTGAAAAATTAGGTTTTAAGTTTGAAGAGAAATTATTATTCAATAATACGAAAGCTTTGAAGTATAATTATACAGGAGACTCATGACAATTTGTTAAAGCCATCCATGTATTTATGGAATTTTGCTCCCATTGGAGCGAGTAAATCGATTAAATCTTGCTTTACACTTCCGCCCACAATCCAATTAGTTGGCTCAAATCTTTCACCCCACTCTTGAGCGATGGGGCTAGCTAGCAGGTTTTCTGCCCTTTGCTTTGCTCCATCACTATCTGTAAATGACTCAATTAAAGTTGCTTCTTTTCCATCTTGTGATACAAACCACTCAAAACTCATTGTTTTCTCTTCCTGCAAATCTTTCGTGTATTTAACTGATCGATTTTTTATCCAATTGGTTGCTTCATTAGTATCACACTTGAGGTTCATTTGTAGGACGTAATAAACACGATTTGGTTTAGCATTCATATCAGCCATTCTCTTTTTCCTTTATTTATATGATTAAATTATATTTTTATTTTATCATAAAGTTCAAATATTGTGTGTTAAAAGGCTAGACAAGTATTCGGAGCAACTAAAGATCGGTTCAAAAAAGCTGTCAATACACGAGTTACATTTGAGTCACATAATTTTAGCGTTCTTAAAACTATAATTTAATCAATTACTTACAGTTGTTTCAATTTTCTAAGCGTTAATACTTCGTTTCGAAATTATTCGACCAAAGAAAGCGCCTTCGCAACTCGGCGCTTCTTTAAAATTATAATAGGCAAATTAATACTAAGTTACGTTTACTTCTTTGGCTCTTCGTTTTCTTTCATGTGGATCTAAAAATATTTTTCGTAAGCGAATACTTTCAGGCGTTACCTCAACCAACTCATCATTATCAATATATGCAATAGCTTCTTCTAGACTAAATTTTACGTGAGGGGTAAGGCGAACTGCTTCATCTGATCCGGAAGCCCGGACATTCGTCAATTTTTTACCTTTGAGTGGGTTAACTTCAAGATCATTTT
>CAYMIR010000073.1:0-7369 GCA_964390655.1 uncultured Marinovum sp. | reverse complement strand
TTGGCTTCCAGCAGTTATTTAGATGTTAATTTTTATGAGGTGTGCAGTATGCAATTGTCATTAAAGGGTATTACTACAAGAATTCCCGAATTTTGTTTAAGTCATTGGTTACTCAGAGTGCCCTTAGCGATAGTTTTCATTCAGCAAGGGCTGTCTAAGTTTCCTGTTACACTTGAAGATGCCGAGGCGTTTGATCTTCCCTATTTGGTATGGTGGGTAGTAGCATATGGCGAAACAGGAGCCGGTATTGGATTATTGGTTGGTGGTTTATTTGCTGCTAAGCTTATATCCATCTCTTTTATTCCTGACTTTGGAGATATGATTACTCGTTTTTCCGGTATTACGATTTGTTCAATTACAACCGGCATAATCTGGGTTAGCCAACCGGAAAGCCTTCTAGACGTCATACTTTATGACAATCTTCATGTTTTCTTTTGGGTGTGCGGTCTCTATTTTGCGTTGAGAGGCAATAGAACATAACTCAATTAATCAGATAGCTTTTTGATTAAAGTGGTCAGTGCTTTTTAATTGGAGCGACTGGTTATCACTTTTCGTTTGATCGTAAGGAAAGTAGAAAAATAAATGACAAAAAATAATGAAAAAACAGAAACTGCCCAAGAAATATTTGACGGATTTAAGATGAAATTTATGATTGCAATCACGGTGATCTTTTTTGGGTCAATGGTAGCAGCATTTATTTGGCTATTTATAAAATCTAGTCTTTAATATGGAATTTATAGCACTCCTTTTAACGTCTTTTTTATTTGGAGGTATGCTGCTGTTTAGCGTCGGGTTTGGAAGCCTTTGTTTTAAATTTTTAGAGCCGTCCGTTGCAAGAGTATTTATACGTAAAACCTTTCCGTATTTTTATAATTATGTTTTGTTTGTCTCGACGCTAATTTTCTTGTTCAGCTTTAACATTAGCAAAGTAGCCGCTGCTTTGGCATTTAGTGTGTTTATAACAACGATTCCTGCTAGCAAAATTGTCATGCCTGCAATCAACAAAGCGTCAGATGCGCGGCAAAAAAGAAAATTTGTTTTCTTACACACTTTATCAGTTTTCATAACTGTGTTTCATATAATCATCTGTGGAGCTTTATTGTACATCATCTTCATGCCTTGACTGTTTTCAGCCTTGAGAGAAATCTACTTGAATTGGTTGCGTTTGCAAAATAGAAGATCGTAAATGTTTGTGCTCGGAAGAGCACTCAAAATGACGGAGATTTTAATGCAGGTTACTGAAACCCTTAACGAAGGGCTCAAGCGCGGCTATTCGATTAAATTAACGGCTGATGAATTAGATACAAAGGTTAATGAAAAACTACATGAAGCTCAGCCTGATGTTGAGATGAAGGGGTTCCGCAAAGGCAAAGTGCCGATAGCTCTCCTGAAGCGTCAATTTGGACAGCGTATATTAGGTGAAGCGATGCAGGAAACCATTGACGGTGCGATGTCTAAGCATTTCGAAGAAAGTGGTGATCGCCCGGCTATGCAGCCTAGTGTAGAAATGCAAAACGGAGAAAAATGGAAAGAAGGTGATGACGTTGAGGTCTCCTTGACTTACGAAGCGTTACCATCGATTCCAGATGTAGATTTCTCCAAAATAAAACTTCAAAAACTTGTAGTAAAATCTGATAAGGCGGCAGTTGATGAAGCTTTAAATAACCTAGCTTCGTCAGCAAATGACTTCAAAGATCGCAAAAAGGGCTCTAAAGCAAAAGATGGAGACCAGGTAGTAATTGACTTCGTTGGAACAGTCGACGGTGAAGCATTCGATGGCGGCTCATCAGACGATTATCCGTTGGTTCTAGGCTCTAATAGTTTTATACCAGGGTTTGAAACGCAATTGGTTGGATGTAAAGCGGGCGAAGATCGAAAGGTTAACGTTACTTTTCCAGCAGAGTATGGTTCGAAAGATCTTGCCGGTAAGGATGCTGAATTTGCTTGTAAAATTAAGAACGTTAAAGAGCCTGTACCAGCAAAAATTAATGATGAACTAGCAACTAAATTTGGCGCAGACGATTTAAAAGCACTAAAAACTCAAATCAGCGAGCGGTTAGAGTCCGAATATGGTGGAGCGGCTAGAGCAGTAATGAAACGCCAACTGCTTGATGCTTTAGACAAGAAGGTAAAATTTGAATTACCCCCAAGTCTTGTTGACGCAGAGGCAAAGCAAATAGCACATCAATTGTTTCATGATGAAAACCCAGATGTTAAAGATCACGAGCATGAAACTATAGAGCCTAGCAAAGAACACATTAAATTAGCTGAGCGGCGAGTTCGATTAGGACTTCTCTTGGCTGAACTGGGTCAAAAAGCTGAAGTTGAAGTTTCAGACGCTGAAATGACGCAGGCAATCATGGCTCAATCAAGGCAGTATCCTGGTCAGGAAAAAGAGTTTTTTGATTTTATGCAAAAAAATGAGCAAATGCAGCAGCAGCTACGTGCACCGATATTTGAAGACAAGGTAGTTGACAATATTTTTGAGCAAGCCACAGTTACTGACAAAAAAGTTAATAAAACTGAGTTACAGACTGCAGTTGAAGCATTAGACAAGGAATAGGCTAGAGTCTTTAAATTTAATCTCTTGGTCGCAAAATTGCGGCAGACTTTGTTTTGTAAAATTATAATGTTAAAAAATCTGAAAAGCATCTTTAGTGTTAGTGCTTCGTGAGGCGCAAATGAGTTATACAAGTTTTTCGGGTGACGAATTTAGCGCTTTTCGTGAGATACAAGACACGCGACCTCTGAATATGCTCAATTTAGTGAAGGTTTATAAAGAAGTTGAATATCCCGATGGTGAGATGATTTCAGGTTTGGAGGCTTATAAAAGATATGGTCGACTTAGCTTTCCTGTGTTTGAGAAACTGGGTGGTAAAATAATTTGGCGTGGAGAAATGCTCTTTTCGTTAATTGGGCCAAGTGAAGAAAAATGGGATTTTTCTTTTATAGCAGAATATCCAAACATTGGCGCATTTGTTTCAATGCTTAAGGATCCTGATTATCGTGAGGCTATGAAGCATCGCCAAATAGCAGTTAAAGACTCACGTCTTATTCGGATGGCTCCCTTATCCCGTGGAAAAAATTTTAGTGAATAAAAGAGATACGAAAGAGTATTTTTATTTTGAGAAATAATATAATGACGAAAAAATTTTCTTATTCACTATCTGCTGTTAATGAAAAAGCCAGGTGTGGAGTAATTTCAACACCGAGAGGGGAAATACGGACTCCAGCTTTTATGCCTGTTGGAACAGCGGCTACTGTTAAGGCAATGCTTCCAGAAAGTGTTAGATCTACTGGTGCAGATGTTTTGTTGGGAAATACATATCATCTCATGTTAAGACCAACAGCTGAAAGGATATCTGAATTAGGCGGACTTCATAAATTTATGAATTGGGAACGGCCAATACTCACTGATAGTGGTGGCTTTCAAGTTATGAGTTTAGCTGAGCTCAGAAAATTAAATGAAGAGGGCGTGACTTTCAAATCTCACGTGGATGGATCTCGCCACGTTTTAAGTCCAGAAAGGTCTATGGAAATTCAAAAAATGTTGGGAAGTGATATCGTCATGTGTTTTGACGAATGCCCTGCTTTGCCTGCATCATATGAAAAAATTGCAGAAAGCATGCAGCTTTCTATGAGGTGGGCGAGACGTTCAAGAGACGCTTTTGGCGATCGCCCAGGGCATGCACTGTTTGGAATACAACAAGGTGGTTTAGAATATGACTTGCGAGCTGAAAGTGCTGAGACCCTTCAGTCAATTGAATTTGAAGGATACGCGATAGGCGGCTTGGCAGTCGGAGAGGGGCAGGAGGCAATGTTTCGTGTTTTAGACTTTGCCCCAGATATGTTGCCGGCTGATAAGCCAAGGTATTTGATGGGCGTTGGAAAGCCAAGTGATATAGTTGGCGCGGTTAAAAGAGGAATAGATATGATGGACTGCGTTCTCCCCTCACGGTCTGGAAGAACTGGGCAGGCGTTCACTCATCGAGGTGTAGTTAATATTAAAAACTCCAGACACCAAAATGATCCAAGACCCCTAGATTTTTCATGCAAGTGTCCAGCATGTAAAAATTACTCAAGGGCATACTTGCATCATGTTTTTAAATCACAAGAAATAATTTCTTCCATGCTTTTAACTTGGCATAATCTTCATTATTATCAAAACCTTATGGATGAGATAAGAACAGCTATATTAAATAAAAACTTCGCGGAATTTGAGTTAAATTTTCATGAAAATTTAAGACTTGGTGATTTAGAACCAATATAAATTTAGCTAATTTTAAGAAATAAAGAGAAGCTAGCAAAAAGAATAGGCTGATGTACCAAATATATAGCCAGACTATTTTTTCCCAACCAAGAAAGAATTGAAAGCTCTCTGTAGGTGATAGCGTTTCTTTTTTCCAGTAAGCCCCACTTTTTAAAAAGTTGGTGTGACGCCATTCCCAAAATAAAGGGACTTATCCAGGGTACAATAGGACGGTAATCCAATGAATTGGGAGTGTCAGTGGTATAGATCAACCATTGCCAGAAATAATGGCCGTCCAGAGGTTTTGGGATATTTATATTTATAAAGCAAATCATAATTGCTAATAAAACTAAGGGGAATGTATTTAGTTTTAATAATAGTAAACCTATTAAACCTGAGACCGAAATGGCATGTAATATCCCAAATCTTATCATGTCGTCGCTAAACAAAACATAAGTGACAGTGGATATTAACACTGCGCAAATAGCGGTCACTCCATATCGTCTAATAAATGATTTCCAGTTAATCGATGCTCCATGTTTAATAGATAGACTGAGACCGGCAATAAATAAGAAACTGAAAGCTATCAGCCGCTCAAAAAGCCGCCAGTCAGGTTGATATATTAAGTCGGGTTTTGCAAATCCGAAATACATCATGTCGAAAGCAAAATGAAAAGTGATCATAGCTAAAATGGAAATGCCTCTAATCACATCAATCCATAAAATTCTTTCTCGCATGTGAAATAGATCCCTAAGTGTGTCTTCACCACTTAAATAAAGTGTTCCATTAAATCAATTCAGGACAAAGAGATAGGCTTTTAAAAGCGTTACCTAAGAAAATAAACATTTTCTTTTTATGAGCACAACAACTTAAGTAATTGCTGCATTATTATATTATTTGATTGATCAGAAAGTGGTTTATTTGAAACGAAGTTTTATCCAGATATGAACCTAAATAATTTCCGCTGCTATTATAGCCAGGCAAGCCACTGCCGATAGCCATTGAGATAATTTTATCTTACTATGTTCGTACATTTTTTTATCTTTTTTATTTCATTTAGTGTTATACGTAAAACAATAAAAACACAATATATATTCAAGTATGCCAATTTTTTAAATAAAAAATACTATATGTTGATAAAATGTTATATAAAATTTTAATGCCTAATAAAGGACGTAAAATTTTGGAAAATGGCGGACCCAGGAGGATTCGAACCCCCAACCCCTTGATTCGAAGTCAAGTACTCTATCCAGTTGAGCTATGGGTCCACTGACCTTGGACTAAGGTGTTGCTATCGTAAATGCAAGAAAATAAAGGTGTATATTTGTATTTGAAGGCTAATAACCTTTTTACCATTAGGTAAAGATTTTGACAAAGAAGGCATGGACTTTGTAACGAGCCATTAGGCCCTTAGGATATAAAGATGTTATTTAGTGACCACAGATCTCATTCAAGACCTTTAGATTTGCATTTATGGTCTGAGCATCCTGAAATAAATATTATTGTTGATAAAATGTGGCAGTCGTTAGGCGAAAATAGGCAAGCCAATCTAATACCAAAAAGTAATAGGAAAGGCACACATCCAAAGCTTTTACTAAAGGTTTTATTACTTAATCTGTACGTTACCTTCCTCGATCTACCAACGCTGTGGACAGGAGTTGCAAGAAGTGCAAATGCGTTTGCTCCAACTTCAAGGTACAATAGTCTGCGAATCTCATTCAAGATCGTTAAACTTATAGATGGCTTAGTAGAGTTAGGTTACTTGGATTTCAAAGGGGGGAGTAACGATAAAAATAACGACGGATGGAACAGCTTTACTAGCAGAATTCGCCCATCTCATATTCTTAAAGTCGAGTTTGGTAAATGTACCGCAGATATCTTTGATATCTTTAATCACAAAAGCAAAACCGCAGTACTACTCTCTGATTTTGATATCGATTTACAGGGTAAACTTATAAGAAGGCGAGGCAATAAATTAAGACAACTTATAGAATACAAAGATACGAGCGAAACACAAAGCATGGAGTTGATGCTTTATGCCTATAATAGTCTACTTCAAAGAACTTACATAGATATTGGACCATTGGAAAAGGCATATGTTGAACTTGATACTAAAGTAGGAGTGAAGCGACTTCCTATAAATCAAAGCAATAAATTTGTGAGCCGAATATTTTCTAGAGGATCTTGGAGTAATAACGGTAGGTTCTATGGAGGTTTCTGGCAGCAAGTAGAGCAAAACTACAGAGGCAACATTTTAATTAACGACAAACCTACCATCGAGGTCGACTACAGTGGTATTCATGTAGCCATTCTATCGATCAATAAAGGTGAGACGTTTAATGGCTACGAATTGGAAGAGATTATTTTGCCTCACCTAAACAGGGGACAGCAAACAAAAGCCTTAAAATTTTTAGTTTTGACTGCGATTTATGCGTCTTCAAAACAACAGTCATATAAGGCTTTTAGGGGTAATAGTGATATAACTTTAACGGATCAAGAATTAGATAAACTACTTAATAGATTTTTAGAATTGAATCCCCATCTAGCGGATAGTTTGTTTTCCGATATGGGTATCAATTTGATGTACCAGGAAAGTGTTATAGTCGAGTACATAATAAAAAAATTTACTTATACAGACCTACCAATACTGAGCGTAAATCAATCTTTTATTGTTCAATACGATCAAATACTAAAGTTGAAGGAATATATGACTGAAGCTAGTAAGGCTGTGCTAGGTAAATCGTTTAACTATGACCGAGACTTATATGGCTCGGTTAAAGTTGTTCAGTTTGAGCACATAGATCAAGACCTCTATGATAGCTTAATGACCAAGCCTCCTGAAGTGTTAAGATCAGAAAGATATGGACGAATATATAACAAGTATAGACTTTGGATGGAGCGAAATAATCAAGGTGCTAAACCATACAGGATAATAGATGGTTTGAGAAAGCGGACAACATAGTAAAGTTATCTTTAAATCGAAAATATTTGTTAGATAAATATTTAGTAAAAGACATTACTCATAATAATAGAAAAAATATAATAAAAACATTAGTATAGTAATTTTAAAATATACATTTTTCGATGCGTTACCATAAAATTGGCCAACGAAATATGGCG
>CAYMIR010000072.1:0-7401 GCA_964390655.1 uncultured Marinovum sp. | reverse complement strand
CTCGAACCTTTAGGGTTGAAATTGAGGCCGACAATGCTGATTTGTCGATAAGTAAGGGGCAAACTTCCGAAATATTGATAGCATCCGACGGTACTCAAGCACATCTACTCCCACAGTCAGCACTTACATTAGACGATAGTGGAGAACTTGGAGTTAGAACGGTAGATGACAAATCTCAGGTTTTATTTTTCGCAACAGATCTAATTAGGGACACAATGAAAGGTGTTTGGCTAAAAGGCCTCCCTGAAAAGGCCAACGTAATCGTTCTAGGGCAGGAGTACGTTACCGATGGCGTCGAAGTACAACAAGTTTTTCAAGAGGTTCAAAATTGACAGGAATTATCGACTGGGCTTCTCAACGTGCCAGAATGATTTTGGCATTAATCATTGCATCGCTAGCTGCAGGTATTTTTTCTTACACTGGGCTCCCTAAAGAGGGAGAGCCTGATATTGAAATCCCAGCTTTATTTATTTCAGTGGTGTTTCCTGGAATTTCAGCGGCTGACAGTGAAACCCTTCTTATTCGTCCTATTGAAACAGAATTAGCAGATATCGATGGACTTAAAAAAATGACCGCAACCGCTGCAGAAAACTATGCAGGAGTAGCTATAGAGTTTGAATTTGGTTGGGATAAGGCGAAAACTATGGCCGATGTTCGAGATGCCATGAATTCTGCTGAAGGTTTTTTTCCTGAGGGTGCAGAAAAATATTCAATAAATGAATTAAATTTTTCTGAATTTCCAATAATTATTGTGAACTTGACTGGTGATGTACCAGAACGAACAATGACGCGTGTAGCTAAAAAACTACAAGAAGAAATTGAAGCTATGGATGCAGTTCTGGAAGCAGTTATTTCTGGAGATCGAGAAGAAATGGTGGAAGTTGTCATCGATCCTCTGAGGTTAGAAAGTTACAATGTTACCGCGGGCGAGCTTATAAGTGTTGTTCAAAATAATAACCAACTTATCGCCGCGGGCGAGGTAGACAGTAATCAAGGGACTTTTTCAGTTAAGATACCCAGCAGTTTTAACGAAGCTGAGGACATATATAACCTGCCCGTTAAAACTAACGGCGACAGGATAATCACTTTAGGTGATTTAGCGGAAATTAAACTGACATTTGTGGATAGATCTGGAACCGCACGTTTCAACGGTGAAAACACTGTAGCTCTTCAAGTTGTTAAGAGAAAAGGTTTCAACCTTATAGGGACAGCAAAAGAAGTGCGGCTGTTAGTAGAAAAAGAAAGTCAAAGTTGGCCGCCAAATCTGAAAGCAGCAGTAGATGTCGGGACGTCAAACGATCAAAGTCGAGTTGTGGATAGTATGGTTAGGCAGTTGGAGGGCTCAGTTCTGACCGCGATAGCTTTGGTAATGATTGTTGTACTTACTTCGCTAGGAACGAGAGCTGCATTACTCGTCGGGTTTTCAATACCTACATCGTTTCTACTTTGCTTCGTTCTGTTGGGGTTAATGGGTGTTACAATATCGAACATTGTAATGTTTGGCCTTATTTTAGCCGTAGGAATGCTTGTCGATGGCGCAATAGTAGTGGTTGAGTACGCCGATAAGCGAATTTCGCAAGGCACAGGGCCTATGACCGCTTATGTCGAGGCAGCTAAACGTATGTTTTGGCCGGTGGTAAGCTCGACAGCAACAACTCTTTGCGCTTTTCTGCCCATGTTATTTTGGCCAGGAGTACCAGGTCAATTTATGGGCATGTTACCAGTAACTCTTATTTTTGTTTTATCAGCTTCCTTAATTGTAGCCTTGATTTATTTACCAATCTTGGGTGGTGTATCAGGACGGCTAAGTAGATTCTTTGAAAATAGCTCTGACCTTTTGCGCGACACTCTACCATGGTTTATACGCTTGCCGCTTGTGCCGTTGATAATGTGTCTTCTCTGCTTAAGCATATTACAAGTCGTTAACCCCAGCCTACTGCTTGATATCGATCCCATGGAAGTAGGTCCAATGGCAAATTTACCTGGAATATTCATGTTCATACTCTCAGCTTTTATGGCTTCCATTGTTTTGGGCTCCGTAGAAATTCGGAAAACACAAAAAAATGTCCAAGCCGGGTATCGAAGAACCCCTTTTGGGCACTTCATCAAGCTTATAGCTGGCAACCCAATAATGCCTCTTGTAGCGATTGGCGGTGTTGTTGGCTTTACTAGTTTTATTTTTACAACCTTTGGGAAAAATAACTACGGCGTTGAATTTTTTGTTGAAGGGGAACCAGAACAAGCAATCGTATATGTCAAAGCAAGAGGTAACCTTTCACTTACAGAAAAAGACATCCTAGTTCGCCAAGCTGAATTGATCGTAAATGCTCACCCTGGCGTCGAAAGCGTTTTTTCTTTTGCCGGAGCTGGCGGCCTAAACCAAAATACAGCAGGAGCGTCGGCACCTAAAGATACAATTGGACAGATCCAGCTAGAAACTATCCCTTGGGAAGACCGAAGAGGAAACCCTGATTTAGATGGGAACAAAATTATTGCTGAATTATCAAACGCGCTCACTAGCTTGCCAGGAATAGAAATAGAAATTCTAGAACTGGAGAGAGGACCGGCAAGCCCAAAACCTGTACACTTAAGACTTAAGGGCGAAAACTGGAATGACCTTCTAAGCACTACTGCCAAAATGCGTGGGATTTTTGATCAGACAGAGGGCTTGATACAAGTTGAAGATACCAGGCCACTGCCGGGTATAGATTGGCAAATTGATGTAGATGTTGAGAAAGCAGGGCGATACGGTGCCGACGTAGCGACTGTTGGCGCAATGGTACAGTTGGTCACCCGTGGCATCCTGTTAGACACCATGCGCGTCGATAGTTCGGACGAAGAAATTGAAATTCGAGTAAGGCTGCCAGAAGAAGATCGATTTCTATCAACTTTGGATAATTTAAAAGTCCGGACTGCTGACGGACTGGTTCCTCTATCGAATTTTATAAGTCGCAAACCAGTAACCAAACTTGCTGAAATAAATCGTATAGATCAAAAACGATATTTTGATATAAAAGCGGGCGTTCAACCGGACTTAAAGCGAACCATTACATCGGATGAGGGCGTGGAAAGTGAAATCTTCATAAATGCAAATGAAAGGATAGCTTACCTAACAGAATATCTTGAAGAAAACCCACTTACTCCTGGCATTTCTTGGGAGTGGACAGGCGATCAAGCAGATCAAGCGGAAAGCCAAGCTTTCCTGAGCTCAGCATTTGCTGCGGCGCTTGTCCTCATGTTTATCATTCTTCTCGCCCAGTTTAATAGTTTTTATAATTCGTTTGTTGTACTAATTGCGGTCGTTCTGTCCACTGTGGGCGTTTTAATCGGCATGCTTGTTATGCAGCAACCTTTTTCAATAATAATGACTGGTACCGGCATAGTCGCATTAGCAGGCATTGTCGTAAATAATAACATCGTTTTGATAGATACATACCAAGAATTGTCTCGTTATCTACCAAAAGTAGAGGCAATCGTAAGAACAGCAGAACAAAGAATTCGGCCTGTACTTTTAACAACGATAACTACAATGGCAGGCTTGGCTCCAATGATGTTTGGTTTAAGTTTAGATTTTGTAAATGGTGGATACTCTGTTGATAGTCCCACGGCTTTATGGTGGAAACAATTGGCAACTGCAGTTGTATTTGGGCTAGGGACCGCTACCATGTTGACGCTTGTCTTCACCCCTGCCCTATTATCCGCACGAGTTTGGGTGACCACGTATGTTTTATGGGTAGCCCGTTTTCTCGTAAGAATAGGAGCATCTCGACGGGGACAAGTTGCACAAGACTGGGCCTTGAAGCGGATGGCCCGCAAAACTAAACCTGCAGAGATTATTTGGGATTATGCAGAGCCTCCATTGCTGGAAAAAGATGAACCAGCCGGTTTAATTGGTCCTGCTGAGTAATCTTTATTCTATAAAATTATCTATCGTGATCTACAGTAAGGCCAAACGCTTAATTTTGTCGTTACTCATTAAGCCGCCGGTTCCTCTTCTGATAATTGTTTAGTCCAAAGTGAATAATAACGGCCTTTTTTAAGGAGAAGCATTTCATGGTTACCCATTTCCACAATACTTCCTTTTTCCAAAACTATTATCCTATCCGCGTGTGCTATAGTTGAAAGGCGATGCGCAATCGTGAGGACAGTTCGCCCTTCGGAGGCATTCGTCAGCGCGTCCCGAATTTCTCTTTCTGTTTCAGTATCTAACGCCGATGTTGCTTCGTCTAGAAGTAGAATAGGTGGATTTTTAAGAAGTGTTCTTGCAATCCCAACGCGTTGCTTTTCCCCACCAGAAAGTTTTAATCCTCGCTCACCAACAGTCGTTTCATAACCTTGAGGTAACGACATTATAAAATCGTGTATTTGAGCATCTTTTGCAGCAGTTTCTACCAAAGACCTGGATGCATTATCGAGCCCATAGGCTATATTGTAGTAAATCGTATCATTGAAAAGAACGGTATCTTGAGGTACGACGCCAATGGAACTGTGCAGACTTTTCTGTGTAATATCTCTCAAATCTTGTCCATCAATTTTAATTGCACCTTTTTGAACGTCGTAAAATCGGAAGAGCAATCTGCCTATTGTTGATTTGCCCGAACCAGATGAACCAACAATAGCAACAGTTTCTCCTGGATTTATTTCAAACGAAATATCATGTATAATTGGTCGCTTTTTATCATATCCAAAGGCTACGTTTTTGATGGAAATATGACCACCTTTAAGCTTTAATTCTGTTGCGCTTTTAGCATCAACTAGTTCCGCAGGCTGTTCTAAGAGATCAAACATTTCACTCATATCTACTAAGCCCTGCCTTATCTCGCGGTAAACAGTGCCCAAAAAGTTCAGAGGCATAGTGATTTGGATCATGTATGCATTAACCATAACAAAATCGCCAACAGTAAGATATCCCTCTTGAACACCAACAGCTGCCATTGCCATTACTATTATCAAACCTGCAGTAATAATTAGAGATTGGCCAAAATTTAAAAACGCAAGAGAATAAGCAGTTTTTAAGGCAGCATTTTCATAAAGCTCTAAAGCTCCATCGTAACGTTTTGCTTCTCTCTCTTCTGCACTAAAATATTTAACGGTTTCATAGTTGAATAAGCTATCTATAGCTTTTTGATTAGCATCAGTATCCTGATCGTTCATAAATTTTCGAATTTTTACGCGCCATTCAGTCACCTTTAATGTGAACCAAACATAAGCGGCAATCATAATTACTATTACAGCCAGATACGAATAATCGAACCAGAAAAACATTATACCTGCTATTATTAGAAGTTCCAAAACAAGCGGTCCAATCGAGAACAAAATAAATCTCAATAAGAGCTCTAGACCTTTGACCCCTCTTTCTACAATGCGGCTCAAAGCTCCAGTTTTTCGCGAAATATGATATCGGAGGGAAAGCTGATGAATATGCTGGAAAGTTTCCAAAGCTAAATTTCTAAATGCTCTTTGTGCAACGACCGCAAATACCACATCCCGTAATTGCTCAAATCCTCTTGATAAGATGCGCGCAACCCCATAAGCCACGGTTAAGCCTAACGCACCAAGCAAAAATGGAGAGCTGGCACTATCACTCAACGCATTCACAGCATCGCGATATAAAAATGGAGCAAAATTTATAATGGCTTTGGCAACAACTAAAAGAACCAAAGCTAATATGACCCTCACGCGAACATCAAAACGATCTCTGGGCCACAGATAAGGTAAGACCCTGAAAATTATCCTTATTGCTGACTTACGCTCAGCTTCCGCGATTTCCGCATTATTTCTCATTAAAAAGGCTGCTCGATATTTTTAGAATTCAATACTTACTACTAAAAAAAATAGTTCACAAATATACATGACTAGACCAATACATTTATTTGTTCGATTTTTAGTTGACCTTTATATTGTCAGGCAAATCAAAAATCTGGCCTGGGTAAATTAGGTCTGGATTACGGATCTTGTCTTTATTTGCGTTAAAAACCTGAACATACAAAATGCCCTTGCCGTAGCGTTCTCTAGAAATAGCCCAAAGTGTGTTGCCTGGCTGTACAGTTATGACGTTTATTCTGGCCGGTGAAGCTATATCTTGCATTTGATCAGCCAAAACGCTGCGATCTTCTCTCTTAAATGGGCTTTCAATTCGACTAGATACTTGACCTGACTGATCCAATTGATCTAGTCGGAGCGTGTAAACTCCAGCTTTGACATCAGACAAATCAGCACTCCAATAACCTTGTTTATCCACCGCCGTCGATGCAACTGGGGAATTGTCCAGATAGAAGTGTACAATTGACTCCGGACTACCCCGTCCAGTAACAGCAACATCCCCATCCTTAGAATAATTAATAGTGTCGAACATCACATCCGTCATTACATTTGGCCCCGTACCACCTTGCACGACTTTTACACCTTCACTGTCAGCGAGTAGAACAGTTGGCTGCTCAGTCTCATCCGATTCAGTATTAGAAAGTAAAACGCTCGATTGCTTAGCCTCATTTGAATCTGTAGCTGAGTTAAGATCGGAGTCCGATGGTTCTTTAGTCAAAATTTGCTGAACATCTTCTTCTATTTTTTCTTCGGTTGGTTGTGGTAATTGAGGTGCTTTACTGGTCAAGTCAACTTGAGTGGCGCTATTATTAGAAACCTCAGTAGCATTATCGATTTCCTCTTTTTTTACCTGTTCTTTATTTTCATCGGGTAAATCACTCGACGAATTTTCTATAGAAACTACCTCATTCGATATTTCCGGATCATTACTACTTTCGGTTAAATTTTCTAAATCACCACTCTCATTTTCCGTTTCATTATTCTCGATTTTTGCTTCCGCCACGACAATAGCCTTTGGCGCAACAATCATTGTTTCTTCAGACACTAATATTATCTCACCATCGATAGATCTAATAGATATCACTTGTGGCCGATCTTTTATTTCTATGTCAAAAAGAACTGCAAAATTCCCGTCTTGCCCTAATGTGATTGACTCTACTACTTCTTCATCAACTAATATTTCTAATTTAGATCCTGGGTAAGCCGTCCCAGCCACTAGAGCCGTCCCATCATCATCAATTCTTACCGTTTCAAGCTTGGGAGGATAAATGGAAATTTTTTCTTCAGGTGCCACTTCATCAGTTAATTTTTTTTCAATAACTTCCGCTTCTTCACTTTCGACATCATCAGAAATTTTTTCATTAGCCTTATTTGGCTCAGAAACCGTATCACTTTTCTGAACTTCAGCACTTTTATCTTCTTCGGGTTCGCCAGGATCTTTTTCTTCTGATGAAACGGCTTGGCTCTCTGCAATATCAGGAGCGTTTCTTTCTGAAAATATAGCGACAGTTGCAATAAAGACTGCCACCAAGCCTCCCATAATCCAGTACCATAGGTAAGGTATCGCTGCCATTTAAA
>CAYMIR010000071.1:0-7412 GCA_964390655.1 uncultured Marinovum sp. | reverse complement strand
GTTATGAATGTCCATCTGACGTCTTTGCCGAAATGAAACTCAATATGCGGTCTCTCGATAATATTACGTGGGAGCGGCTGGAAAGTGAAAATGCAGTTACCTATCCATCCCTTTCAGAAGATGATCCAGGTCAAGCAATTGTTTTTGGAACTGGATTTCCCCGGCAAAACGGCCGGGCTCGTTTCACTCCTGCGAGTATCATTGCGCCAGATGATGTGCCAGACACGGACTATCCTATGATACTTACTACCGGCCGTCAGTTAGAGCATTGGCACACAGGTTCTATGACACGAAGATCCAGCGTACTAGATGCTGTTGAGCCTGAGGCAAATTGTTCTATGCACCCAAAAACATTGCGTAAATTGGGTATCAAGCCCGGTGGTCATGTTCGTCTTACGACAAAACGTGGAAGCATAGTGGTGATGGCTCGAATGGATCGTGCGGTTTCTGAGGATATGGTTTTTCTACCCTTTGCATACGTAGAAGCGGCGGCAAATATATTGACTAATTCTGCTTTAGACCCTTTTGGTAAAATCCCTGAATTTAAATTTAGTGCAGTTAAGGCAAATAAAGTATAAACCTTACCGATACTAGTACCCAGCTTCAAAATTTACCTGATAGAGCAATGGTTTTCCTTTTTCAAACCTGTCGATATTAGTTGCGATAACCTTTGATGCAGTCTGTGGCCTTGATTCAGAAGCTATGTGAGGCGTAACAGTTATCTTTGAATGCCTCCAAAATAAGTGCTCTGCCGGCAGTGGTTCTTGCCTAAACACATCCAAAGTAGCATGCGCAAGTTTTCCATCATCTAAGCTTTTAAGAAGCGCCTTTTCATCAATCAGTGTGCCCCTTCCTGGATTTATTATTATAGCATTTTTTTTCAAATAAGAGATAGTTTTTGTATTAATAATATTTTCTGTATCGCCAGTAGATGGCAAAAGTAAAATAACGATTTCAGAACCGAGTAGTGATTTTTCTAGCCCCTCAAAACCATGGTGGCATATTACGTGATCAATGGATTTTTTAGTTAAACTCCATCCTCGCACTTTAAAACCAATATTTGCTAATGTACTTGCACACTCAGCGCCAAGGGCTCCTAATCCCAAAATAGTTATGTTCCGGTCGCTTGCTAGTGGAGGTGATGACCAATCTCTCCAGTGCCCGTCTTGCCCAGAAATATGTAAATCAATCCCTAGATGATGTCGCATTACATGACCTAAAACCCATTCTTTCATGCCTTGAGTTAAGCCTTTATCAACCATTCTTGCTAATGGTACTTTTAAAGTCTCATTTTTAACAACATCTTCAACTCCGGCCCATAAATTTAAAACGGCTTTTAGGTTTGTAAAAACTGAAAAATCCTTAATTGAGCTATTGGGAGCATAAATGATATAATCTACTTCCGGCGGGGGTAATTTTTTGGACAATTTATAATCAAGCCCTATTAAATCTAGTTCTTTTTTGAGAGGTCTTTGGTATTGATCCCATCTATCTGTGACTGCGGCGAATAGAATATTTATCATATCACCCCTCGGGGTTTATGTACGTGCGCCGATTGCAATAGCCCAAAGGCTACCATAAGTACTAGTAATGATGACCCACCATAACTAACTAAAGGTAGGGGAACCCCAACAACTGGAGCTAGGCCCATAACCATCGCCATATTTACTGAGAAATAAAGAAAAAAAGTAATCGTTACTCCGTAAATAAGTAGTGATGAGAAACGGTCTTTATTTCGAATAGCAGCTATAATAGCGAACGCTACGATTAAAGTGTAAACTGTCAACAAAGAAATTCCTCCGATAAAGCCAAATTCTTCTGCCAGTGTCGTAAAAATAAAGTCAGTATGTTTCTCCGGTAAGAAATTAAGCCTTGATTGTGTTCCTTGACCAAAACCTCTTCCCGTCCAGCCGCCGGAGCCAAGCGCTATCTTCGATTGAGTAATATGGTATCCTGCTCCTAGTGGATCTGATGATGGATCAAGAAATGTATCAATTCGGCGATATTGATAATCATTCAAAATCTGCCAATCTTTGCCACGACTATTTAAAACAGCCAGGATCCCTCCCATACTTAATGATAAAGCTGCAACAAAATATCCCCAGTGGACCCCAGCTAAAAACATCATTACACCGCCTCCTAGAACAATTAGTAAAGCGGTTCCTAAGTCTGGTTGTTGAAGAACGAGATAAAATGGTAAGAAAATCAGCGCCAGTGGTATTATTATCCATAGCGGCCTTGAAACACGCTTTTCCTGTAACCAATCATAATAGAAAGCTAAAATCATTATTAGTGTAATTTTGGCCATCTCAGAGGGTTGCAAAGTAACAAAACCCAAGTCTAACCATCTTTGCGCGCCCATACCAGTTGAGCCAAAAAACTCGACAAGAACTAACAATCCTAACGAGGCTAAATAAGCTAAGACGGACATACTTTTCCAAAACCAAATTGGAACCATTGCAACGCTGATCATAAGAGCAAATCCTACGAAAAAGCGCTTAAGTTGTGCAGAAGCCCATGGATACCAACTATTACCAGCTACAGAGGTCAACATGATAATGCCTATCGCCCCTGCAGCGCATAGAAGTAAAATTATTGGCCAATTCAAAAAAAATAGTTTGCGAAAGCCTCTTGGGACAGCCCTGATTTTGTATTCGAGATAAGTCATACTTTGTTTTTTCTAAACATTTCTAACTCTTTCAGCACTTCTCCCAGTTTATTCTGTTGCTCGAGGACTGCCGGTCGATCTTTGGCGGGATAAACTTCCAAAGGCGGCTTTCCTTTGAAAAGTGCTTGCAAAGTTATATCGCGAGCAATTGGAGCAGCTGATCTTGAGCCGGCGCCGCCATGTTCCACTACAACTGAAACGGCTATTTCTGGGTTATTATAGGGCGCAAAATTAATGAAAAGTCCATGATCTCTTCGTTTCCAGGGTAGGTCTTCGTTTTTAGTTACGCCACTTTCTCTTTCTTTATCTGTTATATTTCGAACCTGGCTGGTGCCAGTTTTGCCTGCAATACGATACGCATCACTTATGACGCGTGATCCATAGGCAGTTCCCCGCCGGTCATTGCTAGCTTGGAAAAGTGCTTTTCTTACAATTTTAAGATGAGATTTTTCTATATCCAAATCTTGAATATTTTTTAAATTATGAATATTTTGGCCGTTTATTGACTTAGTTAATATCGGGTTAACGTTTCGGCCACTTGCCAAACGAGCAGCCATAACAGCTAATTGAAGTGGCGAAGAAAGGACATATCCTTGTCCAATTGATGCATTCACCGTGTCACCGATTAGCCATTCTTGATCTCTATTATTTAGCTTCCATTCCCTACTGGGTATCAGACCTTTTGTAATCGCCGACATTGGAACGTCATGTTTTACTCCCAATCCGAGTTTTATTGCCATTTTATTTATTCGATCAATCCCAACCTTAAGTGCTAATTCATAGAAATAAACATCGCAACTTTCACTCAGCGATTTTGCCAGGTTCATCTCACCATGGCCACCTTTTTTCCAACAATGAAAAAATCTATTAGAAACCTCGATTTTTCCATCGCAGGAAAAAGAATCCTTTGTCCCAATAACTCTTGCCTCTAAAGCGGCAAGTGCAGTTACGATCTTAAAGGTCGATCCTGGCGGGTAAGCGTCTTGCACAGTTTTTGAAGCCAACGGCCTAAATTCATTATCCCGAAGTTCATTGAAATCTGAATAGGAAATACCTTTTACAAACTTATTTGGATCGTAACTCGGAGAAGAAGCAATAGCGAGAATTTCACCATTTTTACAATTCATAACTACTGCAGAGGCACTTTCTGAGCCAAGCCTGGCTTGAATATATGATTGTAACTCCGAATCTACAGTTAGCTGGATATGATTACCTGGCTTTCCTTCTTTCCTATCAAGATTTCTCATAACGCGGCCCAGAGCATTTACCTCTACTTTCATTACACCCGCTTCACCTCTCAAAACATCCTCATAATGTTTTTCGATGCCTACTTTGCCAACTTGAAATCGAGGGATTTTTAAAAGTGGATTGGTCTCGTTTCCTCTCTTAAGATCATTATCGCTCACTGGTCCAACATAACCTACAACGTGTGCATAGCTCTTAAGAGAAGGATATACCCTAGATAAGCCCTGTTCCACAGATACTCCGGCTAAAATAGGTGTATTTGCTGCAATCCTAGCTACTTCGGCAAAACTTAGTTGATCGCGGACCGTTACTGGTAAAAAGGGAGCACTTCTTTCAATTTCTTCAAGTACTCTTTTTGCATCGCTTTGCGATATTTTTATAAGATTACTCAAAGCATATAATGTTTGTTCGATATTTCCTGCGTCTTCTTTTACAATAGTAATTCTGAAACTTTGTTCATTTCGTGCTATAACTTTCCCATTGCGATCATATACTTCTCCTCTGGGAGGAGCGATAAGTCTTATATTAATTCTATTCTCATCAGCCAGTAATCGATATTCGCTTGCTTCCTCAACCTGTAATTTTCGCATTCTAAAGGCAAGGCCGGTTATAAAAGCAATTTGTAAACCACCAACAATTAATCCTCGCCTAGATAATTTCGCATAACTTTTTTGATTTAATTGAATTCTATCTGACATAATAATTAATCATTGGATTTTCTTTTCAGAATCTGCAGGATCCAGTTTATCAAAGCTTCCAATAAGTATCGAAAAGATTGGGTATAGAGCCAACGTAAATAATATTTCCATAAGAGTTAATCTGAAACCTGCGGATGGAATGAATAACAAAACTGAAATAAAGTAATAAAGCAGGAGAATAAGAGTTAAGCATGTCGCAATGCTACCCCAGCCGAACAACAAGGCGATTTCTTCCTGATTTTGAAATTTTCTTTTTAAAAAATAAAAGCCAAGCACAGTCATGAATGACATCAAACCTGGTGGGCGCATAAGAAAAAAATCTTCTATCAAAAAAATTATTGCAATGAGAATACTAGATATGAATTCAGGCCTTTTGGTAACTATAGCAGCAAAAAATACTAACAGAACATTTGGTCCTGACCAAGTCTGTGGTATTGTCTGCAAAGGTAAAATTTGGAAAAAAATGATTAACAAACCAATACAAAAGTACCCAATTTGATGAACAAAACTTTTTAAATTCATATTTATGTCCCGTTTGTCATCGTGCTTTGACCGTCAGGCAAGGGCTTCTTATTTTTTTCTATAATTAAGCTGCCTGGGTTATCAATTACCTCTGTTCCAAAATTTCTCAAAACTCTCAAAAATTCAAGTCTTTCATAATCAGCTGAAAGCCTTACCCTTAATCTGCCGGAGGGGTCTAAGGCCAGCCTTCCAATTAGAAGATTTGGCGGAAAAACTCCACCGCTACCAGAGGTTTCAACCCGGTCTCCAGGCCTAACCAGATCTGTATTTTCTAAAAACTCAACAGTTGGGGCAATTGTATTATCTCCAGAAATTAGGGCTTGCTGCCCGGAAGGTTGGATAGTTGCAGGAATAATAGAGGCTGTATCTGTTAGTAATAAAACACGAGCCGTTTTACTACCTACGCCCGCAATGCGGCCAACCAACCCTAGCCCATCCATAGCTGCCCAGCCATCTTGAATGCCGTCTTGGATCCCAACATTTACAAGAACTGACTGGCGAAATGGGGAGCCGCTGTCAGCTAAAACAATGCTGGAAATATGAGTTAGTTTAGGATCAAGTTGAAGGTTGTTTAAATCTAATAATCGTGCATTTTCTTGTTCCAATTGAAGGGCTGCTTCTTTCCAGCTTTTCATCTGCTGCAGCTCTCTTCTAAGCTCTTGATTTTGCTCATATAAAGATTGATAACTTCTAAAATCTTGGGTAATTCGGACTAGGCTAGTTACAGGTGCCATAACCCACTCAAATTTTGGTAAAATAGAGTCAATCACTTCAGCTCTAAGTTTCTCTACACGTGGGCTATCCACACGCCAAAGTAAAAACAGAGCGGCTAGCAAGAATATAATTATACCGGTAGCCAAAAATCTAATTGGTGCTAAGGTATCCACTTCTTTTGGATTAGGCCTTGCCAAGTTGTCCTCTTTAGAGCTGGTGTGGGTTAACTATCATAGTCTATTGCATGTCTTAGTTGTTTTTCATACTCTAGCGCTTTACCAGTACCCATTGCGACACAATTTAAACTTTCGTTTGCAATGGAAACAGCAAGACCTGTTCTTTCTCTTAAAGCTAAATCTAGATCTCCAAGTAATGCTCCCCCGCCTGTTAACATTACACCTCGATCGACAATATCAGCAGCTAAGTCCGGGGGCGTTACTTCCAGTGCCGTCATCACGGCTTCACATATTTGTTGGACAGGTTCCCCAAGCGCTTCTGCTACTTGGGATTGTGATATTTCGGTTTCCCTTGGAACACCTGTAAGCAAGTCGCGGCCTCGGATCATCATAGACTCTCCGCGTCCATCATCTGGCATTCTGGCAGTACCTATAGAAGTTTTAATTCTCTCTGCTGTGCTTTCACCAACTAGCAAGTTCTGTTGCCTTCTTAGGTAACTAATTATAGCCTCATCCATTCTATCTCCGCCTACTCGAACTGAGCGAGCATAGACGATATCTCCTAGTGATAGAACGGCAACCTCGGTAGTACCTCCTCCAATATCAACTACCATACTTCCTGTTGGATCGGTGATTGGCATTCCCGCCCCAATAGCTGCTGCAATTGGTTCAGCGATCAACCCTGCTCTCCTGGCGCCGGCAGAAAGTACGGATTGACGAATTGCTCTTTTCTCAACTGGGGTAGCTCCGTGGGGAACACACACTATAATTTTTGGCTTGGAAAACGTTGTTCTTTTATGAACTTTCCTTATGAAATATTTAATCATTTCTTCAGCAACATCAAAGTCTGCGATTACTCCATCTCTCATAGGACGGATTGCCTCTATACTTCCAGGAGTCCTCCCAAGCATTAACTTGGCGTCTTCTCCAAATGCGAGAGCTTTTTTTTGGCCGTCTTTAACTTGATAGGCAACAACTGATGGTTCGGATAAGATGACCCCTTTCCCTTTAACGTATACAAGGGTGTTAGCGGTTCCTAGATCTATCGCCATATCTTGCGAAAAAACTCCCGTGATTGATCCTAAGCCCATCTACGCACCTACCTATAAATTCTTAACTTTTTGATTCGAAACCGTGATTTATTTAAATTTTATAAACCGTACATGAAAAATACGAAAGACTGTAAATTTTGAGAAAAACTTCGAGTTCGTTCTTATATTTTGATCTTTGGTTCATTAAAAATAAACTGGTGCTCGAAAAGTCGCTTTTCTTTATTGTAGTGTCGACTAGGCTAATAGTTGATTTTTTCTTAATAATAAAAAAGTTGGAATTGATGCTGGGGAGCAAATTTATGAAATCGCATGTTAAAGCTTTAGTCGTGGGTGGCGG
>CAYMIR010000070.1:0-7448 GCA_964390655.1 uncultured Marinovum sp. | reverse complement strand
TTCCTACTGCTTGGTCCCCCCACATCAACCCACCCTGTTCTGTAAAGTCAATTTCAGTATCTGGTGCGTTGTAAAGTCTATCTGCTCTTAGATTGAAGTGTGGTAAAAGGGCCTGCAAGGATGCTGACTTAATTGTTTTAGCCTCTTGAGCAGTTGTCTCTTTATCCTGCTTAAATCTAAAGCCCTCCAATTTTCCAACGAATTCACCCTCAACGGTCACTTCACCATTTTCATTTACTTCGGCCAAGAGGGCCTCCTTCTGTTTAAGACGGCGCAGCAAAACTGATGTACGCCGATCTACAAATCTTTGTGTAAGACGCTCGTGGAGAGCGTCAGACAACCGGTCTTCCAATGCCCGAGTCACCCCGCGCCAATGACTGACATCATGAAGCCAACTTTGTCTTTGTGCAACATAGGTCCATGTCCTTATAAATGCTAGTCGTTTTGATAAAACATCTATGTCTCCATCTGTTCTATCAAGTCGTTTTATCTGCTGCCCAAACCAGTCGTCAGGTATAGCGGAAAACTCATAAAGAAATTTAAATATTTCCTCTAGTAAATTAGAGTGTTCAACACTGCTTATACCCCTAAAATCTGGCGTTCTACAAACATCCCATAAAAGTTTTATTGACGATTTATCATTTATTCTAAACTGTAAATCAGGACTTTGCGATAATGTCTTCAAGGCGATAAAATCGTCTGCCTCTCGGGCTTTTACCAATACTTCACTTTCTGTTTGTTTATCCAGAGATTGAATTAGTGTTTCGGTGCTCACAAAGGATAACTCGGAATTGCGCCACATAAGTTTCCTCAATGGCTTGAACCGGTGCTCCACAATTGCTTTAACTACATCCTCATCCAAAGCAGCCACTTCACCCGTCTCACCAAAGCTGCCATCGCTCATACCACGGCCAGCTCTTCCAGCTATCTGTGCTAATTCATTTGGAGCAAGAAAGCGCATAGTTCTACCATCAAATTTAGAGATTGAAGAAAAGGCCACATGATTCACGTCTAGGTTAAGCCCCATTCCAATAGCATCTGTCGCAACAAGATAATCAACATCCCCATTTTGATATAGCTCAACCTGTGCATTTCTGGTTCGAGGGCTCAGCGCTCCCATTACCACAGCAGCACCACCCTTTTGGCGCCGAATTAATTCTGCAATCCCATAAACGTTGTCCACTGAAAAACTGACTATTGCGCTTCTTGGCGGCATCCGGCTTATCTTTTTTGAACCAGCATATGTTAGATTACTCATCCGCTTCCGGCTTTGTATAAAAACATCAGGTATAAGAGTTTTAATCGGTCCTTTCATTGTCTCTGCTCCAAGGAAAATTGTTTCCAGTTTCCCCCTGGATTTTAGGAGCCGATCGGTAAAGATATAACCCCGCTCGGGGTCTGCGCTAAGCTGAATTTCGTCTATAATTAAACACTCTACAGATAAATTTTCAGGCATAGCTTCGACCGTGCAGACCCAATAATTAGCTTTAGCTGGCACAATCCGCTCTTCGCCGGTCACGAGAGCCACGCAAGAGGGCCCACGAACCTGAACAATTTTATCGTAAACTTCTCTAGCTAATAACCTTAAAGGTAGACCTATTATTCCTGACTTATAACCCAACATCCGTTCTATCGCATAATACGTTTTCCCAGTGTTGGTAGGCCCTAAAACAGCTACTATTTTTCTTTCAAAGTTCATAGAGGACTAAAACCAAAATTAAAATATTTGTTTGTACAGTTGTATTTCATTACGTGCTTTGATTAACTACGAACTCGTTTAGTGTACAGCAATCTTAACAACACTTTTGCTATAAATGAGCAACCATGCCATTTACTAAAGAACTGTTGTGGCAAGATATTGTAAAAAGGACAAGTAAAATGACTGATATTATGGTCGAAGCGGTTGAGGCGATTGAAAAGAAACTAACGGGTTCTGTCTTTGACGGCTCTGCAAAATTTGAAATTGAAGGTGAAGGATCGATTATCATTGACCCTTCAGGTGTTCGTGTCTCCGACGATGAGACAGAAGTCACTTTATCAGCAAGCTTAGAAACATTTCAAGAAATTTTAGAGGGTGATTTAGACTCAGCCTCTGCATTTATGACAGGTCGATTGCAACTAGACGGGGATATGAGTGTGGCAATGCGGCTTGCATCAATTTTAAGTTGATAGAATTTAAGCCAAGCCCACTTTTCAACGACGTTTCACTTGGGCCACCAGATTGCTCAGCTTATTGGTTGGTAACTCAAGATGGTAAGAGAATTAGGGTGGGTCTTTGGAAAGCAAACACGCCAAAGGGAACAGTTTTTATTTGTCCCGGTTATTCTGAATATATTGAGAAGTACGGGAAAACTGCAAAACTGTTTTTGGAGCACGGATACACCTCTGTTTCGCTGGATTGGAGAGGACACGGTCTAGCTGATCGATTAACATCAAACCCCTTACTTGGGCATGTTGAAACATTTTCTGATTACTTAAAGGATTTAGATGCAGTTATATTTTGGGCGCAGAATTTCGAACTCCCCAAACCTTGGTTTGTCTTAGGTCACTCTATGGGTGGAGCCATCTTACTAAGAAACCTTCATGAAAATAAACATTTTAACGCCGCTGCGTTTTCATGTCCTATGTGGGGTATAAAGTTAAGCCCTGCACTTCGTATCTTTGCATATATTTACGGAAACTTAGCCAAATTTCTAAAATTAGACAAAAATTTTGCACCGACTAGAAGCGAAAAAGGATATTTTGATGAGAGTTTTGAAAAAAATGCTCTAACGAACGATCCAGACATGTGGTTCTATTTAATTAAACAAATTACCAAGCACCCCTCGCTCAAATTAGGTGGGCCAAGCGTTAGGTGGGTCAACTCTGCGTTGAAAGAAACATTCAAATTATCAAAACTACCAAGTCCCAAAATTCCCTGCATTACTTTCTTGGCTGAAGACGAGCGAATAGTTGACCCAGCCCGCGTATATAACCGAATGGAGATTTGGCCTAATGGCATTTTACATTTTATAAAATCTGCAAGACATGAAGTATTAATGGAAGATATTGCAACTCAAAAATACGTTATTCAAAAAATTGTTTCCTTTTTCGATTCTAAAGCAAAGTCAAATAGTGCTTAAAATTTATTAGATCTTATGTACTTTATCTGCAACGGCATTAGCAGTGTCCCTGAGCCAATTATGTTCGGAAGAAATGAAAAACATAGTTATACCAAAATCTTGGCTCCATTCACGGGCTTTTTCTGGATTAGCAACAAAAGAAACAAATGTTTTATTAGCTTTGCGCGCTGCTTCTCCAACAGAGATTAACGCCGCTTTTAGTTCATCAGAGTTTTGATGATCATATCCATATCCCACTGATAAATCAGCAGGTCCAACGAAAAGCCCATCGATACCAGGGATGGCCGCTATTTCTGAAGCCTTTTCTACACCAGCAGGCTCTTCTATTTGCGCCAACACCACTGTTTCTTCGTAAGATCGCTTAATTATAGAAGGCATATGTTCAGTTGCATATCCCGCCCAGCGTGTTGAACCAGCAAAACCCCGTCCTCCTAAACCATATCGGGCAGATTTCGAGGCAAATTTAGCTTTCTCAGGCGTATCAACATGAGGAATTACCAAACCAACAGCTCCACAATCCAAAGCCCATAAAATTTCTTTGGCAGAGCCTTCGCCTACTCTTACTAAAACAGGAAAATCCAGAGCTCTTGAAATTGACAAACATTGATCAAGTGCCGCGCGATCAAATGGGGAATGCTCAGCATCCAAGCATATAAAATCAAGTTTGCTTTGAGCAAGCACCTCAACGAGTATGTAGTTAGGTGTCTTTAAAAATGTTCCAGCCAGATTTTCACCAGATAACATTTTTTGTTTGAACCCACTTAAATTGGACATATCACACCTCAAATAATGACTATCCCAGATTACAATAGGAATTTTGAATGGCAAGCCAAAGCTCAAACGCTATATTCAATACATGTCTGTATTAGAATTTAGGCCACAAGGTATATACTGTCGTCAGGGTGACTTTTACATTGATCCCTGGCGTCCCGTAGAAAGGGCTCTAATTACCCATGGCCATTCAGATCATGCAAGATACGGCAGTAAAAAATACTTATGCACTGAAATTGCTGCGCCTGTTATCCGTCATAGGCTTGGTGATGTTAAAATTGAGACGATACCTTATGAAAAAGAAATAAATTTAAATGGAGTAAATATTAGTTTTCACCCGGCTGGACATGTTCCCGGATCCGCACAAATTTTAGCTGAAATAAAAGGGGAAAGATGGGTGGTATCGGGTGATTACAAGGTTGTCGACGATGGACTATCCACACCTTTTAAACCCATAAAATGTCACAGTTTTATCAGTGAGTGTACTTTTGGATTACCTGCGTTTAATTGGCTGCCTCAAGAAGAAATATTTAGAGAAATCAATACCTGGTGGCGGCAGTGCAATAAGGAAGGACTTACACCTGTTTTGGCAGCTTATGGCCTAGGGAAGGCCCAACGTTTAATATCAGGAATAGATAACAATATTGGGCCGATACTCACACATGGCGCAATAGAAAAAACGAACCAAATAATGCGTGAGCAAAAAATAGCTATTCCGGAAACAACTCTTGTCTCTTCTAAACTAAAATTAAATGATTTTAAAAATGCTCTTATATTGGCACCTCCTTCTGCTCTATCAACTCCTTGGATAAAAAAATTTGGAAAAATATCTGCAGGATATGCGAGTGGCTGGATGGCAATAAGAGGGATAAAAAGAAGGCGAGCGGTCGATAAAGGATTTGTTATTTCCGATCACGCAGATTGGGCTGGGCTAAACTGGGCAATTAGAGAAACGGGAGCTGAAAAAATTTTTGTTACTCATGGATATACGGAAAGTTTTTCAAAATGGCTTAGGTTTAAAGGCCTGAACGCCTCAGTCGTAAAGACAGAATTTGCGACGGCGGAAGAAGATATTTAAGTTTTATTGAAATTATGAAAAATTTTGCAAGCCTTGTTTACAGTCTAGATCAAACGACAAAAACCAATAAAAAAATAGAATTATTGGCAGGTTTTTTTGAACATGCCAGCAACTCCGATAAACTTTGGTGCTTAGCGTTGTTTTCAGGCCGACGACCAAAAAGACTAATAAGTACTGGCTATTTAAGGGAGTGGGCTTGTGAAGTAACAAATTTGCCAACTTGGTTACTTGAAGAAACTTACTCGGTTATAGGTGACTTGGCTGAAACCATATCCCTTTTGACCCCTGAAAAAAATCAATTTTCAGAAAAAAGCCTCACTGCATGGATTTTAGAACTCAGACAGCTAGAAAAACAAAACATAGAGGAAAAGCGTCGATTTGTCGTGGATGCATGGTCAACGCTAAACAGGAAAGAGTGTTTTGTTTTTAACAAATTGATTACAGGTGGTTTTCGGTTGGGTGTGAGCCAAAAATTAACCTTAAAAGCGCTTGCAAAAATCACCAATATTGATGAATTTGAAATTTCACTGCGCCTGATGGGAAATTGGCACCCTGATACAATAAGTTGGAATAACCTTATTATCAATGATGAGCGCAAGTCGGATATTAGCCGACCTTATCCGTTCTGTTTAGCATACGGATTAGACAAAGATCCTGTCGACCTAGGAAAAAGATCTGACTGGGTCGCAGAGTGGAAATGGGATGGAATTAGAGGCCAAATTATAAAGAGAGCAAAGGAACTGTTTATTTGGTCTAGAGGCGAAGAAAATTTGACAGAAAGATTTCCCGAATTGGAAGCCTTAATAAAATTTATACCTGATGGTTCCGTTTTAGACGGAGAAATAGTGGCTTGGAATGGAAAACAACCATTGGATTTTAATATCTTACAGAAGCGTATTGGGAGAAAAAAAATCTCAAAACCTCTTATGGAGGCTGCTCCAGTTATCTTAATTGCCTATGATCTTTTAGAAGTTGAAGGTGTGGATATTAGAAACCAAAATCTGGAATTACGGCGATCGAAATTGGCAAAACTTGTAAATCTAATACCAGATAAATTACCGATCAAATTATCAGCTGAAATCGAAAGTAAAACGTGGACTGACCTGACCCGCATGAGAGAAACATCCAGATCTCAAAAGGCAGAAGGTATAATGCTTAAAAATAAAGATAGTAAGTATTATATTGGAAGGAAGAAAGGCGATTGGTGGAAATGGAAATTGGACCCACTTACCATCGACGGGGTGTTAATTTATGCACAAGCAGGTCACGGTCGAAGAGCAAATCTTTATACTGATTATACTTTTGCTATCTGGGACGATGATCAATTGGTACCGTTCACAAAAGCCTACTCGGGGTTGAAAGACGAAGAGTTTCGACAAATTACATCATGGGTTAAAAAGAACACAATTCAAAAGTTTGGACCCGTTCGGCAAGTGCCACCAGAATTGGTATTTGAAATTGCTTTTGAAGGCATCCACGAGAGCACGAGGCATAAATCGGGGGTGGCATTACGTTTTCCAAGAATGTTGAGATGGCGCCATGATAAGTTGCCAAAGGACGCAAATAAATTAGAAGATCTCAAAGCTTTTTTAACTTAATCTCTTGTAGTACTTCTTTTTACAGTTACATAACCCTGAATAAATAAATTTAGAGGTAAAATATGTTTCATCTTCCAATGCCAACTTTTGATTCTGAACATTCCAGAGGATCTTCTGAATTAGGTCAACTTCCCGATTGGAACTTGAATGATCTTTACACTTCAACTGACGCAAAAGAATTAGTAAGTGATTTAGACTGGCTAGAAAATGAATGTGATAAATTTGCCAAGGACTACGAGGGCAAGCTAAAAAGTCTTTCCGCTGATCAAATGTTGAATTGTGTTGTTCGAAATGAGAAGATTAGCTCGGTTTCAGGCCGTATAATTTCTTATGCTGGCCTTCGTTATTATCAAAAAACAACTGATGCTGACCGCGCTAAATTTTTATCGGACATGCAAGAAAAAGTTACTATCTTCACCACAAAGTTAGTATTTTTTTCACTTGAAATCAATAGTTTAGAAGATTCCTTTCTAAAAAACCTACTAAAAGAAAATATTGATCTTTTACGTTACAAGCCAATTTTTGAAAAAATAAGAGCTCTTAAACCCTACCAACTATCGGATGAAATTGAAAAGTTTCTTCACGACCTTGGAATTGTAGGAGATGCTTGGGAGAAACTTTTTGATGAAACTATCGCTGGCTTAAAATTTAAAGTTGGTGAAGAAACATTAAATATAGAGGCTACGCTCAACCTTTTAACTGATCAAAAACGGGAAAATCGTGAAAAAGCTACCCGCGAATTAGCCAGAGTTTTCATGGAAAATATAAAAGTTTTTACACGGGTTCATAATACTCAGGCCAAAGAAAAAGAAATAGTTGACCGCTGGAGGGGAATGCCAACCGCCCAAATGGGTCGACACTTAGCAAATCAGGTCGAAC
>CAYMIR010000069.1:0-7475 GCA_964390655.1 uncultured Marinovum sp. | reverse complement strand
CAAAAAGCCAGATATAAGGCGAATTGGTTTCAAGATTGTGCTCGTTCCACTCCAAGAGTAATTGCTTGTCGCAAGTTTTGTTCAAGTTTTTTTTGTTTACTCTCACTATAAAATTTTAAACCGAACATGTCCTTGACGTAAAAATTGTCAACGACCTGCTCCCCGTACGTCGCTATAATGGCAGATGCTATGTAGACATTCATATTGGCTAGCGTTCTAGTTAAATCAAAAAGTAATCCAGGTCTATCTCTGGTGTCTACCTCTATAATTGTGTATATTTCTGACCCTTCGTTATTGAAACTTATAGAAGTTGGCACTTTAAATGCCCTTTCCCGTTTTTTAAATTTATCTCGTTCTTTTATAGCGTCGCGAGTGATAATTTCACCGCTTAATGTTTTTTGGATCATAGCTCTTAGTCTGGAAAACCGAGGCCGGTCAAATGGTGCCCCATCTGAATCTTGAACCCAAAACGCAGCAGTCGCAAACCCATCCTTTGATGTGTAAGATCGAGCATCAACTACATTTGCTCCAACCAGTGCAAGTGCACCGGAAAGGCGTGAAAAAATACCAGGGTGATCCGACAGAGCAAAGCAAATTTTCGTAGCATCTCTGTCTGTATCAGGTGTCAAGTCTATTTTGATTTCATTTGGTCCAAGATTTTTAAGTAGTTTGGCAAAAGTAAACTGCGCATCAATCTGGAACCCTTGCCAATATGGTGGATAATGTCGCCCAGTTTCCAATTTAATGTCTTTAGGGTCCCAATCGGATAATTTTTCTCTTAATAATTTTTTGGCTTCAGCCATACGGTTTTCTCTGTTTAGAGCTTCGCCACCCTTTTCCAGAGTTAGTCTTGTTTCGGAATATAATTGTCGAATAAGAGTTGCCTTCCAATTATTCCAGGTGTCCGGCCCTACACTGCGTACGTCGCATACTGTTAAGACAGTTAAAAGATCTAACCTTTTGACGCTCTGAACTGCTTTTGCAAAATCACGAACTGTTCGAGGATCAGATATATCTCTTTTCTGTGCCATATCCGACATCAGCAAATGATATCTAACGAGCCACTCAACTGTCTCTGTTTCCTGTTTTTTAAGGCCTAACCTTGGTGAAACCTGCCTAGCAATTGTAGCTCCTAATATTGAGTGATCATCGGAACGCCCTTTACCAATATCATGGAGTAATAGCGCTACATAAATTACCTTACGGTTCACGCCATCTTTCAAAATTGAGCTTGCGATTGGTAATTCCTCAACCAATTCTCCTTTTTCAATTTGTGCTAATGTTTTTAGGCATTGGATTGTATGCTCATCTACAGTGTAGCTGTGGTACATGTTGAATTGCATCATGGCTACGATTGGCTCAAACTCTGGGATAAACTTTGCGAGAAAACCCAATTCATTCATTCGGCGTAGAGCTCTCTCAGGATTGCCGTGTTTGAGTAGTAATTCTAAAAAAATAGTCTGAGCTTCCGGCGACTGCCTAAACTCTTTATCTACGGATGATAGGTTCGCAGAAACTAATCTCATAGCATTGGGATGAATCAATAAACCAGTCCGAAGTGCTTCTGAAAACAATTTTAGTAAATTTATTGGTTTCTCCAAAAATTTTTCTTCTGACTTTATTGCTAATCTATTGTGAATAACGGTGTACTCGTCGCCAATTTTGGGTCTTTTTTTAAATATTCGCTCGAGGAGAGGTTCATCCTTTGCGTGAACCGCTTCTAGAGAAGTTAGAAAAATTCTCGTTAAATCTCCAACACGGGTTGCGTGTCGAAAATAATCTTGCATGAATATCTCAACAGCACGACGGGCTTGAGAATCTTTATATCCCATTGCTGTTGCTACTTCGACCTGAAGGTCAAAGCTCAATTGTTCAATTGCCCTATCAGATAGGTGATGCATTTGACACCGCACGGCCCACAAAAACTCTTCAGCCTTGTCAAATTGTTCATGTTCGTCCGATCTGAATACATTTAGTTCAATTAAATCACTTATATTTTGAGTTTTATAAACGTACTTTGCGATCCAATAAAGTGACTGCAAATCACGTAGTCCACCTTTCCCCTCTTTAACGTTAGGTTCGACCATGTATCTTTGGCCGTGTTTTTCATGTCTATTTTCCCTTTCTTTTAATTTAGCTGAAATAAATTCTTTAGCAGTTCCTTCAAATAAATTCTTCCAAAGTCTTTCATGTAATTCCGATGCTAAACTGATGTCCCCACAAACAAATCTATGTTCCAACATAGCTGTTCGAATCGTGTAGTCTTCACTGCCCATGCGCAAACAATCTCGTATAGATCGAGATGAATGTCCTACCTTAAGTTTTAAATCCCAGAGAAGGTATAAAACAGTTTCTATTACACTTTCGGCCCAAGGAGTAATTTTATAAGGTGTTAAAAAAAGCAAATCCACATCTGAATAAGGGGCCATTTCGCGTCTTCCATAACCCCCTACTGAAATAACGGATAATTTTTCTGCATCAGTTGGATTAAATGTCGGAAATTTTACCTTGGTTGCAAACTCCCAAGTGGTCTTGACTAGGCAGTCAGTTAGAAAAGAATAACTAGTGATGGCTTTTCTGGCTTTAAGAGGGTTTTTAGTAAGTTCCAGTGAAATTTTTTCAAATCCCGACAACTTTAATTCTTTTAATAGACTTACTAATTCCGTTCTTTTAGGAGCCTCTGACTTAAAAAAAACGTCAACTTTGGTTGTATCAAAAATTTGCTTCGGTTGACAGATCAAATCCAAGTCGAGGTAGGAAGAACTATTTTTTTCATCTCTAAATTTATCAAAATCTAAAAAATCGTGGCGCTGGGTCAATGATGTATACCTGCTTGTTTCTAACTTCTGCTATGGCTAAACCTCGCTCATTTGTTCGATCTTTCAAAAACCGAAAAATTCCGTCGACACCTTCAAATCCTGCAGACTGCGTTAAGCCCTTCGAAGCTAAGGCATGAGGTTTTCCAGTTTGAACTAATGCTCCTATAGCTGCTATTCCGTCAAAGGCTAAACCGGCTAACTGATGAGGTTTTTTCCCATACAAAGCTTCGTAGCGTTTTGAAAAATTTTTCCGTACGACTTGATCTGGTGTCGTAAACCAACCACCTTGAAGGCCTTTCAATCTAAGTGTTTGTTGGGGTATATCCCAACGCGAAATTCCAGCGAATTGGACTTTTTTTGTATTAATACCGGATTCTGGTAGCATTTGTCCAAGTAGAGGAAGAGCTCCCGCCGAGTTAGATGTCAATAGAAGTAAGTCTGCCTCTTCCACTTCCACAGAGGCGCGCGCCAGTGGAACAGCGTTAACTATTCCTTTTTGAGTAAATTCAAAAGGTTGACCATTTACTACCTTGATATTTGAATTCTGTGCAGATTTTTCAAGTGCCGCTCTGCCAAATTTACCCTCAAAATTGTTGGGATATAAAATTACGGCCCGCGATTTTCCTTTTTTGGCAGCATATGACAAAAGTCTATTAGATGTATTTTGAAATGTTTTACCCAAAATAAACACATTTCCACCGGCGATAGAGGTATTATTTGAAAAACTTAAAACGTTTATACCTTCATCTGCCACAGCCATTCCAGCGGCATTTGCAGCTTCACCAAATAAGGGGCCGAGGATAATTTTAGCGCCATCATCAACAGCTTTTTGTGCTTGAATGGCGGCTTGGGCAGGGTTGCCTGCTGTATCGTAAATCCGTAGATGAATTTGTACATTTTTCAAATCTCCAACCGCCATAAGCGTTGCGTTTTCTAGACTCGTCGACAGCGTCTGCGTTTTAGGATGTGATTTGGGTAATAGCAAAGCAACTTGAACGGGTTTTTTAACATCAATGCTTGGTCCGATAGAAGTTTCACGTTGCTGAGGCGCACATGACGAAATAAAAATCGCTAGGGCCACAAAACTGATAAGGTTTAATTGCTTGCTTAATGACAATATTCTATCCAACATGGCGTTAAATCCTCAAAATTTTGAGTTAATTAAAATTTTCGACTAAAAAGTGTCTAATGGTCAATTACAAATCAATCAAGTTATCGCCGGGTTTATATTTCGTTTCAACACCTATTGGTACGGCTCGTGATATAACATTGAGAGCGCTCGATATTCTAGCCAACGCTGATGTTTTAGCCGCTGAGGATACCCGAACTCTAAAAAAATTACTAGAAATTCATGGCATCCAACTAAACAATAGAAGTTTAATTTCTTATCACGACCATAATGGTAGCAAAGCACGCCCAAAGTTACTCGCTTACTTAGAGAAAGGTAAATCGGTTGCTTATGCGTCCGAGGCAGGGACTCCATTAATAGCCGACCCTGGTTTTTCTCTGCTCAATGAAGTTTTAAGTCTGGAAAATAATGTAACGAGCGCTCCAGGGCCCTGCGCACTAATAGCGGCTTTGACAGTCGCTGGACTTCCAACAGATAGATTTTATTTTGAGGGTTTCTTACCGAATAATAAAAGCCAGCGGGAATTAAAATTCCGTGAGTTAAAATCTTATCGCGGGACGCTTATTTTTTATGAGTCCGCGAAAAGATTGAATGATACGCTAGTAAAGGCAATAGAAGTTTTTGGTGGTGACAGGCAAGGAGTTATTTGCCGTGAGTTAACCAAAAAGTTTGAGGATATTCAGCGAAGCAGCTTGAAAAAACTTTCAGAATTTTATCGTGATAAAAATGTAAAAGGTGAAGTTATTATACTTATCGCCGGTGCTGTTAATGCTGATATTGATCAGAGTGAAATACAGCAACATGTAAAAGATGCTCTAAAGTCCATGTCTGTAAAGGATTCTGCAGAAGCGGTGGCACTAGCGTTTAATGTGCCTCGGCGAGATGTTTACCAATTAGCACTTAAAATAAAAAGCGGTGGTGACTAAGTTGTTTACCTTTGAGACTGATAATGTTAAAAAAATTTTTCTAAAATATTCAGGATGTAGCGAGATTATTTTATGAAAATTGCATTTCAAATGGATCCTATAGAATATGTAGATATCAACGCAGACAGTACTTTTAGGCTCGCAGAAGAAGCTCAAAATAGGGGTTATGATTTATACGTTTATACTCCTGACGATTTGACTTTTAACAGAGGTAAAATTGCGGCAAAGGTCCGTTCAATAAGTTTGAAAAGAAAAATTGGTGATCATGTGATTTTTGGTACAGTAGAACTAGTAGATCTTTGCGAATTTAGTGTTATTTGGTTAAGGCAAGATCCACCATTTGATATGGGATATATAACAAACACGCACTTACTGGATTTGGTTACTAAAAAAACTTTGATTGTTAATAATCCATTCTGGGTAAGAAATTTACCCGAAAAGTTGTTGGTTCTGGAATTTCCCGATTTGATACCAGAAACAGTAATCTCTCGTGATTTAGAGGAGATCAAAGAATTCAAACGCGAGTTTAAAGATATTATTGTCAAACCACTTTATGGTAATGGTGGAGCCGGTATTTTTCGGCTAAAAGAAGATGATAAAAACTTGACATCTCTACACGAACTTTTTTCTAATATTTCTTCAGAACCTTTGATCGCTCAAGCATTTTTACCTGATGTTAAAAACGGTGATAAGCGTATTATTTTAGTTGATGGTAAACCTGTTGGTGCAATCAATCGCGTACCAAAAGTTGGTGAGATAAGATCAAACATGCACGTCGGTGGAAAAGCTCAACCAGCTAAATTAAGTCAAAGAGATAGAGAAATATGCAGTGTAATAGGGCCCACGTTAAAAAGTAAGGGCCAAGTTTTTGTTGGTATTGATGTAATAGGTGAATATTTGACCGAGATAAATGTAACATCGCCGACTGGGATACAAGAACTAGAGCGGTTCGATAAGATAAATATAGCAGAAATGATATGGAACGCAGTTGAAAAGAAGCTGAAGAATTGAGTTTCTCAAAATAAATTGGTTATAAAAATTTAGAAGCATTTTTAAATTATTACCTAAAAATGTATGATTAATTTGTAAATTGTAGGTGTACGATCATTTCATTTGTATGGATTGCGATTTTCAAAAGTGATCCAACATTATTCTCACCCCGTATCAAAGTTTAAAACGAGTATATGTTACTCAAAATTGTTTTTTACGGGTGATCAAAATGGCTTTAGATAACAACACAAATATGTCGCTAACTAGAAAGGCAGTTAAGGCAGAATTACTTGACGCTGAAACCGAACTCCAGCTTGCCTACGCTTGGAGGGATTCGAGAGATGAGGCCGCTTTGCACCGTTTAATCACAGCTTATATGCGGTTAGCGATTTCAATGGCTGCAAAGTTTAAACGTTATGGTGCACCCATGAGTGATTTGGTTCAAGAAGCTGGATTGGGTTTAATGAAGGCTGCGGACAAGTTTGACCCAGACAGAGGAGTTCGGTTTTCAACCTATGCTGTTTGGTGGATAAAAGCCAGCGTTCAAGATTATGTTATGCGAAACTGGTCAATGGTGCGAACTGGGTCAACAAGTAGTCAAAAGTCACTCTTTTTTAACATGCGCAGGGTCCAAGCGCAGCTTGAGCGAGAAGCGCAGCAAACTGGAGAAAATTTAGACAAACATCAATTGAACCAGTTAATCGCAACAGAAGTTGGGGTCCCCCTAAATGATGTTGAGATGATGGATGGTCGCCTTTCAGGCTCTGATTTTTCATTAAACGCAACACAAGCAAGTGATGAGGAAGGTCGCGAGTGGATTGATACATTAGAGGACGAAAATGGTAGGGCTGACCTTAATGTAGAAGAGGAGTACGACCAACAAAGACTTTCAGATTGGTTGGGTGTTGCCATGGAAGCTTTAAACGATAGAGAACAGTTTATTGTGCGTGAGAGAAAACTAATTGAAAGCCCGCGAACTTTGGAAAGTTTGGGTGCTGAGCTAGGGTTGTCGAAAGAGCGTGTTAGGCAATTAGAAGCTGCGGCATTTGGTAAAATGCGTAAATATTTAGAAAAAAACGCAGGTGAAGTAAGGAATTTTCTTTAATTCCAACATTGCCGGATTTAATTGAGTGTACGGGTTGCATGTTAGTATCGTAAGGCACTAAACTTCTAGTGCTTTAAAACGGGACTTGAGATGCTTACCGGTAAAAAAATTCTGATTATCATAACAGGTGGAATTGCAGCCTATAAATCCTTGGAATTGGTTAGGAAGCTAAGGGAGAAGGGTGCTAAAGTTATTCCCGTTATGACCAAAGCTGCTGAAAATTTTGTTACTCCAATGTCAGTTTCAGCACTCGCCCAAGAAAAAGTATATACCGAGTTGTTTGATTTAACTGATGAAGCTGAAATGGGCCACATTGAGTTATCTCGAAGTGCTGATTTAATTGTTGTTGTGCCAGCTAGCGCTGATTTTATTGCCAAAACAGCAACTGGCCAAGCTAATGACCTTGCTAGTACTATTATTCTAGCTACTGACACTAAAGTTCTTATGGCTCCCGCTATGAATGTTCGCATGTGGGAAAATCCCTTAACTCAAAAAAATATAAAAAT
>CAYMIR010000068.1:0-7483 GCA_964390655.1 uncultured Marinovum sp. | reverse complement strand
AAATTTGCCCGATTTCGTCATGGATTTGCTCTCCGCCACCATGATAATACCAGTTAGTAACTTCCTGAGCTGTACCACCGAATGGTACCGCAGTGTAGTAAGCCAAAGCAGGATGCTGGCCAATAAAATAATAGTCCGCTGAGTGATACATATCTGCCTGACCAGAAGTCACGGCATCAAACACTTCCAAAGCACCAACTAATTCGCCTGGAGCTTTCCTGTCAATTGTCAGAGATCCTTCTGACATCTGCGAAACCATGTCCGCAAAATAACGCGCAGCATCATCAAGAACAGCAAAGCCACGAGGCCATGACTGAACCATTGTCAATACAGTACCGTGTCCGCCAGACACAGCTGGTGTTGCCAGGGCAGCGCCCGTTCCCGCTAATGCAGCACCTCTTAGAAAATTACGACGTTCCATAAAATGTCTCCCAGTCGTTAAAAAAAATTAAATCGATTCCTATCGATTACAGGTGCGCTGTATTTAGACTAAAAAACGACAGCGGCAAGCGAAAAAGTAATAATAAAGTAATAATACTGCGTTTAACTTGTGGAAAAAGTAGTTTTATGTCTTCGCTAATAATTGAAATTCTTAATAAATTACTTATTTACCTAACTAGTTTAATTGGTCACGAACTTTCTTTAGACTATGTGCTATATCTTGGACGATCACAAGAAATTTACAAAATGAAGGTAGGAATTTAATACAAAATGATCCAATACACATTAAAATGTGGCAATGAGCATACCTTCGATAGTTGGTTTCAATCAAGCTCTGCATTTGAAAAACTGCAGGCTAGTAAAATGATCGTTTGTTCAATTTGTGGAAGTTCTAAAATTGAAAAAGCCATAATGGCTCCGCGCGTTAATAAAAACGCGAAAATTAGTATCAAGAAGAAAAAGCATCCTGCAGAACAAGCAATTGCAGAAATTAAAAAACACGTTGAAGAAAACTCGCACTATGTTGGTAAAGAGTTTGCAAAAGAAGCAAGAGCTATGCATTTAGGAGACTTACCAGAACGGCCCATATATGGTGAAGCAAAGGCAGAAGAAGCTAAATCACTCATCGATGACGGTATTCCCGTAACCCCCTTGCCATTCACCCCAAATAGAAAAACTAATTAGCCTCGGCTAGAAATCTTTATTTGATTTACATTTTTTTGGAAGACCATTTCTTTTCTCTCTGCCATTGAGACTTGTGCTATCTTTCTTGGTGAAATACACCATGTGCGTATTCCACGTTTAGGGAATTGCTATGCCTGTATTGGTAATGAAATTTGGAGGCACCTCTATCGCGTCTCTCGATAAAATAAAGAGCGCTGCAAAACGTGTTGCTTTAGAGGTATCTGCAGGCCATTCGGTTATTGTAATTGTTTCAGCTATGGCTGGAAAAACAAATGAACTTGTTGATTGGGTCAGTGAAACATCACCTCTTTATGATGCCCGCGAATATGACGCGATTGTTTCTTCTGGAGAAAATGTAACCGCAGGACTTATGGCCCTGACTTTGCAGGAAATGGATATTCCAGCTAGGAGTTGGCAAGGGTGGCAAGTGCCAGTTAAAACATCTTCGGCACACTCTTCAGCCAGGATTGAAGAAATACCTACTCAAAATATAATGAACAAATTCAATCAAGGAATGCGCGTTGCAGTAGTTGCGGGGTTTCAAGGTATAAGTGAAACCCACAGAGTAACAACGCTTGGACGCGGCGGCTCTGATACAACCGCTGTTGCCTTTGCAGCTGCTTTCGAGGCCATTAGATGTGATATCTACACGGATGTAGATGGAATTTACACAACAGATCCCCGCATAACAGAAAAAGCCAGAAAATTGAATAAAATTTCATTTGAAGAGATGCTTGAGTTGGCCTCTTTAGGAGCAAAAGTTTTGCAAACAAGATCCGTTGAATTAGCAATGCGTTTTAATGTAAAACTCAGAGTCCTTTCGAGTTTTGATACGTCTGAAACTAATGCAGGAACACTCGTTTGTAGTGAGGAGGAAATTATGGAATCAAATATTGTATCAGGTATTGCACATTCCCGAGATGAAGCAAAAATGACCCTAATTTCAGTGGCAGACCGGCCTGGAATTGCAGCCGCAATATTTGGTCCCCTTTCTGAAGCCGGGGTTAACGTTGACATGATCATTCAAAATATTGCCGAAGAAGGGCGAACTGATATGACATTTTCATGTCCCACCGACCAAGTGTTGAGAGCAGAAAAGGCGCTCAATAGCGCAAAAAATGACGGTGATATAAATTTTTCTCAACTCGTTGCAGATACCAATGTAGCTAAAATCTCTGCAGTTGGTATTGGTATGCGAAGTCAATCGGGTGTAGCTGCAAAAATGTTCCGCACGTTGTCTGATGAAGGAATTAATATAAAAGTCATTGCAACATCTGAAATAAAAATTTCTGTTTTGATCGATAGAAAGTACATGGAACTGGCTGTTCAATCCTTACATGATGCATTTGACTTAGAAAAAATTTCTTAATTAGTTTCATTACAACAAGTAAGACGGCTATACTGCGACTTAATGACGATGCCAAATAAAATTGAAAGTGATAGCCGAAAGCTTCTAGGACGCCTGCGGGATACAATGGCAGAAGAAGCAAAGGGACAAGATCGTCTAGACAAAATTACTAAGCTTATTGCATCAACGATAGGCACCGAAGTTTGCTCTATCTACTTACTTCGCGATCCCGAAACCTTAGAATTGTGCGCAACTGAAGGCCTCGAAATTGATGCGGTTCACCAAACCAGAATGAGAATTGGCGAAGGTCTGGTCGGAAAAGTTGCAAAAAGAAATAAAGCAATCAATACTGCCGACGCTCCATCTTATCCTGGCTTCCGCTACATGCCAGAAACAGGCGAGGAAAGGTTTTCTTCTTTTTTAGGTCTTCCAATCCAAAGACTAGGCGAGCTTTTAGGCGTTTTGGTTGTCCAATCCAAAACAGCCCGAGAATTTAATACTGATGAAATTTATGCCCTAGAAGTCGTGGCAATGGTTTTGGCAGAAATGGCAGAACTGGGAGCATTTGTTAGTGAAGAAAGCGGATTAAAGGCTTTACATCAACAATCCGTACTCATTAGAGGATCAGTCGCTCAGGAGGGAGCCACAAAAGGCAATGTTTGGCTTCATGAACCTCGGGTTGTTGTGACTAATCTTGTATCAGATGACCCAGAAACAGAAATCGATCGCCTGGAAAAAGCCGTGCAAGAGCTTAGAAGCCACGTTGATGGAATGCTTGAGCAGAATAGGCAGATGGATAAGGAGCAAGCAGAAATTCTTGAAGCTTACAAAATGTTTGCAAATTCTCGCGGTTGGATGAAACGCATGATCACAGACATAAATTCTGGCTTGAGTGCAGAAGCAGCAGTTGACAAAGAGCAATCTTCTGCCAGAGCAAGGCTAGGACAGGCGACCGATCCCTATATGAGAGATAGACTGCATGACTTGGATGATTTATCTAATCGTCTTCTTCGCATCTTAACAGGACAAGGCAAACAGACTGGCGCATCAATGCCACAAAACCCAATATTGGTAGCGAGCAATATAGGGCCGGCCGAACTTCTAGATTATGGGAAATCTTTAAAAGGTATCGTACTTGAGGAAGGTTCAGTGGGCAGTCATGCAACTATAGTTGCAAGAGCGCTGGCCATTCCACTTGTTATCCATGCCCAAAATATTACTGCTGAAGCTTTGAATGGAGATGAAATCTTAGTTGATGGCGAACAAGGTCTCGTGCATCTTCGACCAGATGAAAGCGTAAGTTCAGCCTTCAAAGACAAAATTGCGATGGAAGCCAAGGCGCAAGAGAGATACTCAGCTATAAGACACTTACCGGCAAATACCTTAGATGGAAGTAAAGTTAATCTATTTATGAATGCAGGCTTAATGGCAGATTTGCCTAGCCTAGATAGTTCGGGGGCCGAAGGTGTTGGGCTTTTTCGAACAGAATTACAATTTCTTATTCGAAACCAAATGCCAAAAAGGTCCGAAATAAGCGCAATGTACAAACGGGTCATGGATGCAGCTGGAGGAAAAACAGTAGTGTTTAGGTCTTTGGATATTGGCTCAGATAAAGTGTTATCCTACATGCCAAATGTAGAAGAACCAAACCCTGCGTTAGGTTGGCGAGCAATCAGGGTGGGTTTTGATAAACCTGGAGTTTTACGGATGCAACTCCAAGCACTTTTACGTGCCGCGGAGGGCCGCCCATTATCTATTATGTTTCCATTTATTGCTCAAACCAGTGAGTTTGATTTCGCAAAACTAGAGATGGAAAAAGTAAAAGAACGGGAATTAAAGTTAGGTCACAAAGTACCAAAAAAAATCAACATTGGAGCAATGCTAGAAACCCCTTCACTAGCGTTTGAGTCTGATAAGTTCTTCCAGGAAGTGGATTTTTTATCTATTGGTGGAAACGATTTAAAACAATTTTTTTTCGCAGCTGACCGAGAAAACGAATTGGTACGCAAGCGTTACGACACCCTCAATCTTTCGTTTATCGATTTCTTACAAACGATTGTGGATAAATGTGGAAAAAATAACACAAGGTTATCTTTTTGCGGAGAGGATGCCGGCAGACCTATTGAAGCGCTTTGTCTCGCCGCAATAGGTATAAAAACATTGTCTATGAGACCAGCATCTATAGGGCCAGTGAAAAATATTTTACTTAAAAGTGACTTAGGCGAAGTCCGAAAAATAATAGATAAAGCGAAAGTTGATGGTGAATCCACTTTGCGAAAAAAGATTATTGAATACATAGCTAAAAGCTAACCTAGCTTCAAAAATAAAATTCAATTCTACTACTGGACCCTTGTATGCCACTACCCTATAAAGGCGCTATGAATTTAGACATGGATTTTATAATACGAATTATTATCCCGGCACTCTGACACGAGTGGCCGGGTCTAGGTGATCGAAATTGCGCACCGTCTTAAGTTCGAAAATTCAAAAATATTTAAGGAATAGCGGCAATGACTGCTGAACCAATTGACTACAAAAATACGTTAAATTTACCCAAAACTAATTTTCCAATGCGAGCAGGTTTACCCAATCGGGAACCTGGTTGGTTGGAAAGATGGGAAAAAATTGGTATATATAAAAAACTAAGACAAAAAACTTCTCGTAAGCCGTTTATCTTACATGATGGTCCACCCTATGCAAACGGCAACCTTCACATTGGTCACGCTCTAAATAAAATTTTGAAGGATATGGTGGTAAGAAGCCAGCAAATGATGGGCAGTGATGCTAGATACATACCAGGTTGGGATTGCCACGGCTTACCAATTGAATGGAAAATTGAAGAAAAGTATCGGAAAAAAGGGAAAAACAAAGACGATGTACCGATAGTAGATTTTCGACAAGAATGTCGAAAATTTGCAGATGGCTGGATAGATATTCAAAGAGAAGAATTTAAAAGGTTAGGTATTACTGGAAATTGGGAAAACCCATATCTTACAATGGATTTCAAAGCCGAGAGAACTATAACGCAAGAATTTATGAAATTTTTAATGAACGGCACACTTTATCAGGGATCCAAACCAGTTATGTGGTCACCTGTTGAAAAGACAGCTTTGGCCGAGGCTGAAGTTGAATATCATGATAAAGAAAGTTTTACCATCTGGGTCAAATTCGAAGTAATTGATGACGAGGATACAGAACTGGATGGCTCTCAAGTTATAATATGGACTACTACGCCCTGGACCATTCCGTCAAACAAAGCGGTCGTTTTTGGCCCTGAAATAAAATACGGCTTGTACGAAGTAATTTCGCGTCCAGATGAATGTTGGGCAAATATTGGTGATCGTTACATATTAGCCGATAATTTAGCTGATGGAGTTATGGAAAAAGCAAGACTCAGCGACACAATGTATCGCCGGGTTAGCGATATTACAGCAGAGAAATTATCAAAAATAAGCTTAAAACACCCATTATGCTCTGCAAAAGACGCTAATGGTGAGTGGGATGAAATTAGAGACTTTAGGGGTGCGGACTTCGTAACTGATACTGAAGGCACCGGATTTGTCCACTGTGCACCCTCTCATGGAATGGAAGAATACGAACTCTATCGTGAGTTGGGGATGTTGCCTGAGGTTATTACATACAACGTAAAAGACGATGGAAGTTTCAGAGAAGACCTGCCATTTTTTGGAGGAAAGTATATCCTTAGTCGAAAAGGCGGTGAAGGCGATGCGAACAAAGCGGTCATCGACAAGCTTATAGAAGTTAATGGATTATTGGCTCGTGGAAAAATCAAACATAGTTACCCACATTCATGGCGCTCTAAAGCTCCAGTAATATACAGAAACACGCCACAATGGTTTGCATCGATAGATCGCGAGGTTGGCGATAGTAAAGATGAATTTGGCACAACAATAAGAGAACGAGCACTGAATTCTATAGATAAATTGGTTTCGTGGACCCCTCAGACAGGAAGAAATCGCTTGTATTCAATGATTGAGACGCGTCCAGACTGGGTATTATCCAGACAGCGAGCGTGGGGTGTGCCCCTCACCTGCTTTGTGAAAAAAGGGGCCTTGCCAACAGATAGTGATTTTCTTTTAAAAAATACCGCTGTCAACGAACGGATTGCAAAGGCTTTCGAAAATGAAGGAGCTGATGCTTGGTATCTCGAAGGCTCAAAAGAGCGCTTTTTGAATGGGATCGTAGATCCTACAGAATACGAGCAGGTTTACGATATATTAGATGTTTGGTTTGATAGTGGCTCAACGCACGCATTCGTTTTGAAAGAACGTGAAGATGGATCGGATGATGGCCTTGCTGATTTGTATTTAGAGGGTACAGATCAACACCGCGGTTGGTTTCACTCATCAATGCTACAGTCCTGCGGAACGAATGGACGAGCACCATACCGAGGGGTACTAACCCACGGTTTCACATTAGATGAAAAGGGCATGAAAATGTCCAAATCTCTTGGGAACACTATAGCTCCGGAACAAGTAGTAAAACAATATGGGGCAGATATTTTGCGCCTTTGGGTTGCTCAGTCTGATTACACGGCAGATCTTCGTATTGGCCCAGAAATTTTAAAAGGGGTTTCAGATAGTTATCGACGGCTCCGTAATACAATGAGATTTATTTTGGGTTCACTTTCAGAATTAACTGAAAGCGAAAAAATTGAGCCCAAAGATATGCCAGAGCTCGAACAGTGGGTTTTGCATCGTTTATCTGAACTCGACGAACGCGTACGCAAAGGATACAGTGAATATGACTTTCAGGGTGTATTCCAATCTGTATTTACCTTTGCGACAGTTGAGCTCTCCTCATTCTATTTTGATATACGAAAAGATGTTCTTTACTGCGATGGGGATACTCTGGAGCGGCGTTCTTCGCGGTCCGTTCTTGATCATATATTCTTAAGATTATCTGCTTGGCTTGCTCCTGTACTAGTGTTTACCATGGAAGAGGTTTGGCTTGAAAGGTATCCAGGTGATGAGAGTTCTATTCATCTGA
>CAYMIR010000067.1:0-7619 GCA_964390655.1 uncultured Marinovum sp. | reverse complement strand
TATGAGAATTAGAGAAAGTGTTAACTAAAATAACACCCACTATAATCAAAATAAGTCCAAGAATTACCTGCCAAGACAAGGATTGTTCAAAAAGAAGTTTGCTCAGTATTGCGATTAAAAAAACTCCAAGACCTGCCCATGACGCATAAACTACGGCTATCGGAATCGTTTTGAGCGCAAATGTTAAAAAGTAAAAAGAGCAGACATAGGCGGTCACCAAGGCAAACGTTGGCACAATTTTAGTAAAATTTTGAGATACCGGTAACAACATGGTCCCAAAAACTTCCAAGATAATCGCGATAGATAGAAAAATATAACTTTTCAAAGAAATTCCTTTTAATATTATAAAAAACTTAGAGTAATTATTTTTTAATCAAAATTTATCAGTTTTTTTAGACTGATAATTTGTGTTTAACGTAAACTGATTGAGTTTAGAAAGTTTGTTTAATGGAAAGTATTGATGAACTAAAAGCACTTAAACAAGAAAACAGTAAACTTAAATTGGAAGCTCGTTTAAGAAAATCTCTTGCGAGTGAATTAGAGCGCCAAAAATCTCTTGTCCAAGAGGCAAAAGTTGAGGCAGATGCGCAACGAGACAAACTACAAAAAGCATCAGAACAACTATCTAAATACCTGTCACCGCAAATCTGCGAAAAGATTTTTTCAGGGGCAGAGTTCTCAGCTAAAAGTGCAAGAAAAAAACTCACAATTTTTTTCTCCGATATTGTTGGTTTTACAACACTTTCAGAGCAGATGGAGGCAGAAGACCTGTCAAACTTCCTTAATTTTTATCTCACAAACATGTGTGATATTGCGCTAAAATATGGAGGAACTATCGATAAGTTTATTGGCGACTCGGTAATGGTTTTTTTCGGCGACCCCGATACAAAAGGAGCGCAGGAAGATGCCACAGCATGTTGCCAGATGGCAATGGAAATGCTCAATTTTCTTGAAAGCAACCAGCAGAATTTTCAGGATATGTATAATTTTCCGGAGAAACTTGAGATACGCATGGGGATACATAATGGCTTATGTAATGTTGGAAATTTTGGTAGTGCCCAGCGCCTTGATTATACCGCTATTGGCAGAGCCGTAAACGTGGCTTCAAGACTAGAGCAAGCTGCCCCTAAAAATTCTATATTGGTTTCTTCAGCCGTTCGAAACTTAATAAAAAATAAATTCGAAACCTCCTCTACAATTGAAGTAAAAGCCAAGGGAATTGATAAACCTATCTCAAGTTACGTTTTAAGTATGAAAACTTCAGAGAACAAAAGGGTCACGAAAGAAACCGATGGATTTAAACTGGAGTATGACCCTCAAAAGATTGATAAGGAAACACTTTTAAAAATTATTGATGAATTATAAAGCTATTGATTCGATTAAGCTTGGTTCATTGCCTCTATAACTGCCGAAATTCTTTCTACAGTTCCATTATGATCAAAACTTTCAATCAATGTGTCTGGATCACCGAAACACTTGTACTTATTATATGCGAAAATTTCAACTTGAGGTGAAAAATCCAGCTCTTTTTTAAGAAAGCCTGCTGGTATGTAAGTCAACCCATCTACTATTTCAGGACGAGAAGCCACTTTCGTACCGCAATGCGAACAAAAATCAATTTCTAAAACCAAACCGCTACCAGCAGTATACTTGAAATTAGATTTTTCACCACCAACAGAAACTTCATCAGTAGGATAGACAAAGCCCATATAGGCTCCATTCCATAGCAAATCACAATCAACACAGTGGCACATGAAATGAAGAAGCGGTTTTTCGGGAAACTCCATTGTTACCTTTCCACAAAAACAAGCTTTTTTCATTTTTTAACTCCATAGATGTAGTTTCACTTTTAAAGCTAGGCTACAGTCAATGACATTTATTTCAAACAAAATTTTTAGTAGTGGTCTTGAAATGTCTTTTAGAAAACACGAAAATCTTCAGAAAACAAAAGTTGCTTTAATAGGTTGTGGTTTGATTGGGCAATCATGGGCAATAAGCTTCCTAAATGCAGGTTTCGATGTTTCATTATTTGATCCAGTGGAAGGCGTCACAGCTCAAGCTAAAGAAAAAATAAAGGCAAAGCTTATCGACCTACAAAATTATGGCTTACTGAAAAGTAAAAATATCTCCGATTATTTGGATAAAGTTCATCTAGCTCAAAATCTTTCGCATGCGGTAAGAGACAGCGTTTATGTCCAAGAGAGTGGCCCCGAGGATCTAGACATAAAAAAAGAACTTACCAAAAAAATAGATTCTGCAACAGCAGCCAATATCCCCATAGCAAGTTCAACCTCTGGAATTCCAGCCTCTCTTTATGCAAACGATGTAAAAGGAAAATATAGATGCCTTGTGGCTCATCCTATTAATCCTCCTCATTTAATACCAGCCGTTGAAATTGTGCCTGCACCATTCACGAGTGAGACCATAACTCAGACAGTTAAAAAATTTATTATCTCAATAGACAAAAAACCATTGGAATTGAAAAAAGAAATTCCAGGTTTCGTAGTTAACCGGCTTCAAGGCGCTCTGTTAAGCGAAGCCTTCAACCTCATAAAAGATGGCATTTCTTCGGCAGAGGATATCGACAAGGCGATTTCTGAGGGTCTAGGCCTCAGATGGTCATTTATGGGGCCATTTCAAACTATTCACTTGAATGCACCGGAAGGAATAGCCGGATATGTGAAACGGTACGAAAAAATGTATAGGGAAATGTTCAATGACCCTGATATGAATTGGCCATCAGTGGTTCAACTTGGTTTAGAGAAAGAACTCTTAAATCTTTACAGTCTCGAAGGACAGAAAAAACATGAAGAAAGAAGAGATCGGAAACTCATCCAGTTGCTTATTCATAAAAAATCTTCTGAGTAATCAGTTTGACAAGTTTTGAACAGATAAACGTAAATTTAAGTAGTCTTCCCAGTTAAAAAAATTTTTTTTTCTTTTTTTTAACAGTTGGAACGGATCTTGCAAAAAATCCTCGTCAATAGAAGGGAATATTTTAAATGTTAGATAATGTTGATATCACACTTGAACACGCAATTTCGGCTCATGAAGCCGGTAATCTTGCTTTAGCTGGGGAAAAATATCTGGAAATCCTGAATGTGGACCCCAATCATCCTGATGCAAACCATAATTTTGGATTGATCGCCATTAAAATGGAAGAAAAAGCTATGGCTATACAATTCTTCAAGAATGCCATCGAAGCAAACCCAACTGTTACTGAGTACTGGATAAGCTGCATAAATACCTTAATTGAGCTTAAGGATGTAAAAAATGCACAAATTGCTTTAGACAAAGCCAAGGAAGTCGGACATGTAGACGAAGTTTTTGAGAAACTGGCGTCTAATCTTCAGCTTATAATTAAAGAAGGTGAAGAAGAACAAGCAGTTTAAATTATTTTAAACCGCTATGAAGCAATCTATAAATTACAATAGTTATCTGACATTTTAATAATTCGGCATGCGCGGCTATGAACTGTATAGTTCATGGCCGCTTGCTCAACTAATGTGTTTTACATTGTAACAACTCCAATATTTTATAATATTATTTAATAGCGCTTACTTATAGTAAAATGTTTAAGATAATTTTAATGATTTTTAACGTTGATAATGCTATACTAATTTGAGGATTTACAAAAATTCTTTGGACCTGCATATGTTATCGTCGATATGGATACCCGGAAAAAAAGAACATTATTAGTTGAAAAGCTGAGCCGCCTTCACGCTAGCGTATCATCTTTTAATAAATCAGATGAAAATTATGATCAATGTCTTAAACATTTAAAGTTATTTGCTGAAAACAGCGATGCAGACAGTGTCAAAGTTCTTTACAAAATATTGTATGCTTTACCAAACGTAGGGAAGGATACAAAACGCGAAACTTATTTTTCATTTTTGGAGCACTTCCGTTCTGAGCTTCTTGATTTAGGTTTTTCAGACAGTGAATTAGAGAAAGAACTGTCAACAAATGAACAGGAGGTAGCCGATTTGTTTGTTGACGAGAATATTGGAAAAAATTTGAGACTAGTTGAATATCTCAATTCAAATTTTTTTACCCAGAGCCAAAAATCATCTTTACGCAAATCACGTATTTTAATTGATTTGATAAAAAGATGTAAAACTTCATATAACCCAGATACTGATCAATTAAATGAAGACGATTTTGGAATATCGCAGGAACAGTTTGAAGACGCCTTAAAGAGTTTAGAGGAAAGCAAGAGAATTCTTATTTTTCGGGCTGCACAGGGATTAGATGAAGAATACATGGATCGAGGTCTTCTATCATTCTTACGCAGTAGTATTGTTAATACTGAAATCGATGAAAATGAGGTCAATACAAAGGTACTTTCAGATGAAGAAAAAGTTATTGAAAAACTAGTTGTTGGAGACAAATTGTTTAAGCCAACCCAGACCAAACAAAAATTTGACAGACCATCTCGTTCAGTAGAGACTTCTTTTGAGGGTTTATTTTGGGCAGTTGCTCTACTTGCTTTCGCAGTAGCCTTGATGCTTTTAATAAACAACTCAAAATAATTCTGAAGATATAAGAAAATTAGATTGAAGTTTATGATGAAAAAAATATTGAGAGTGTTCCTGTTTTTAGTGTTAGCAAGTTCGCAATCCTATGCAAATGACTGCGCAGCTATTTCTGATTCAAACTCAATTTACAAATCAATTATACAATCAACTGCCTCAAATTTATCCATCAAACGCCTGCAACAAATCGTGGGAGTGAATGCTGATGGCATTTGGGGCATACGTAGTGACACAGCATATAAAAATTTAATCTCGAGGTGTAACTCTTACAGCTACCCAGGCTTAACAATTAGCGTAGATGGAGCAAAAATTACTGATTTTTATAAAAATCAAACGGTTTTTGAACAAATACCCTATCAAAATTGCAGTATTCAAAAAGTACCTATTTTTGGTAAAATTCAATCAAAACCGGATGCTGGCGCAGTCGTAGGTGGTGCAGTTTTAGGAGGTATTATTGGCAAGGCCATTACTAAAAAGGATAAGGGTGCTGCAGTTGGTGCAATAGTCGGTGGAGTTTTAGCAAACGAAAATCAAAAAACCAAATCTTCCACAGGAGTTATCGGGTATGAAAATAGACGAAAATGCCAAACTAAATTTAAAAACTCACCAAAGGAAGAGGTTGTATATTCTTTTTCTACAATAACTTTTATTATTGATGGAAAAGAACAAACAGTAGAGTTTCAAAAATCACCTTAAGTACCTTCCGGATTTACGGCGAAAATATTTAAAGAGAGTTTTCAATTTGCTAAGTGAAAAAATCGGTCGCATACAATCTCCGAAAATTATTAGGATTGGAGGTGGCGTAGCAAAAGAAATTGCAGATGTGTTGAAACAGCTAAGCCTTTCAAAACCTCTTATCGTTACAGATAAAAATTTGGTAGAACTTGGACATGTTGATTTAGTTTTAGACATTCTTGAACAGCACAATATTGCTTGGAGTATTTTCGATGGAGTGGTTGAAGACCCCACTGATCAATGTGTTAATACGGGCTTGGAAAAGTTTAAAATTGGCTCGTTTGATTGCATTATAGGCCTTGGGGGTGGAAGCCCTATGGATACGGCAAAAGCAATTAGTTTTATGAGCGTAAATAATGGCCACGTCAGAGATTATAAAGCGCCAAATCAAATTGATTTATGCGGCCCACCAGTAATTTTAATTCCAACCACAGGAGGTACTGGCTCAGAGCTAACCAGATGGTGTGTTATTACTGATACATCAAATACTGAAAAGTATAATTTATCGGGGTTAGCCTGCGTCGCAACAGCAGCTCTTATTGACTGGACTTTCACAACCACAAAGCCCTGGCGAACTACTGCTGACACAGCAGTGGATAGCTTAACTCACGCTATAGAAGCATACGTGAGTAAAAAAGCTTTCGAGTATACTGATGCATTCGCTCTTGCTGCTATGCCAGCAATAGTTGAAAATGTCAGAATTGCATGTATGGAGCCTGAAAATACAAAAGCCCGCAAGAACTTGATGTTGGCGGCCTCTCAGGCAGGAATGGCATTTTCAAATTCTTCTGTTGCGCTAGTGCACGGCATGAGTAGACCAATCGGGGCTCATTTCCATGTTGCCCATGGCCTATCGAACGCGATGTTACTGCCAAAGATTACGGAATTCTCTATAAAAGGAAATGCAGAAAGATATGCGACATGCGCCCGCGTAATGAAATGGGCAGTGGAAAATGATAGCGATGAAGTCGCATGCTCAAAATTAATAGAAAATCTTTTTATATTGAATGAAGATTTGAAAGTGCCATCACCCAGAAGTTTGGGGCACTCAGCAGATCACGATTTGTTGAAACTTATGGCGTCTCAAGCACTAGCTTCTGGCTCTCCACATAATAATCCTAGAGTGCCCACTGAAGACCAGATTATCCAATTGTATGAGAAAGTTTGGGAGTAATCCCAAAACTCATTCAAATTCAATTACTTCACCATGAAAAGCGATAACATCAAGCATATGGTCTCTATTCTCATCAAAAAAAACCTCAACCACTTCTTTAGCATTTTCAGCAATTTGGCTTGATGCGTAGACTGCCATAAGTAAACTTGAAGAGGGTCCCGTTTTTACCATAGTTCTGCTAGTCGCAAAAGGCATATGCTTAGGCATCCAATCTTTCCACTTAGATAAAAAAAGTTCCATATCTTTTTCGGATTTATACTCAACATTTACAATTCGCGAATAGGCCATTTTAGTTCCTTGTTCCTGATGCACTTGAGAAATTAAAGTTTAAATTTATGTACTACTGAAAGAATAATCGAATTAATTAATTTGGTGTAGAGCCTTGTTCTGGAAAAAATTAATAATAACAATTTTAATTTTAACAGTTTTATGTCTTATCGTTGCTGCTTTTATATATATTCCAAAATACCTGGATGACGAACAGCGAATTCGAGATAGCTCAACTTCTTGCAAACAATATCGGGAATTTTTGCAAACCGCCGAGAATTGGAATAACATCGGTGATACTGTTCAGGCGCAAGGTGTTTATAGTATTGCAGTTGACTTATTCAGAAAAGGTAAGTGCACGCGTGTTCATTAACCACAACAGAAGGATTATTTCTTGAAATCATTTAAGTTAATAATTTTAATTTCTCTAACAATATCGTCAGTTGCTTTCGCCCATAGTGGTGTGAAAGATAAGAATGTTAAAGAGAGAATGATGGTCATGAAAGAGATGGCCGGTAACACAAAAATTATCGGACAAATGTTGAAAGGAAAAACATCATTTGACTCTAATCAAGTGAAATTAGCTTTAGAAAGGCTATCAGCTCTGTCTTTAGAAACTCCAAAAGTTTTTACAATTAATGCTACCGATCCTAAGTCTGAGGCTATGCCGAATATCTGGGATGAATTTGATGAATTTACTAAGTTATCAAAAGATTTAGCTGAAACTTCTATAGTTTTAGCCAATTCTGTTGAAAATCCTGAGGACTTACGGCCAGCCCTAAAAAGGATTTCGTCAGGTTGTAAGGCCTGTCATAGTCGTTACCGAGAATAATTTTTTAATTAAAAATGAAATTTATAGTATTAGCTCATTTTTTGACCTTTAAATTCTTAATTGATAATTATTACAA
>CAYMIR010000066.1:0-7643 GCA_964390655.1 uncultured Marinovum sp. | reverse complement strand
AGCAGTTGACTGTTAATCAATTGGTCGTAGGTTCGATCCCTACCGCCGGAGCCAATTAAAGAAGAGGTTTAGCTTAACAGTAGCCTCTTTTTTACTTTTTATAGCCAGAAATAGAGCCAGACGGTTGATGTTCTAATTACGTAAATCTACTAATTGTTTATTGAGCCGCAGGTATTCGCCACTAATCTAACATTTGTCGATATAAATTAACCGATAATTATTAATTAAAAAGCAAATGGTCCAGCTCCACGGTTGGCTTCAATTCTAATTGACTTAAACCCTTCGGAAAATTGATGTAGGAGCATGCCTCCCTCTTGTTTTAAAAAACCAACGGGAGCGTCATTATGTATATTATATAAAAAGCTACTACATACTGACGGTGATGAGATTACTGAGTGACCGCCTATTATGGTAGAGACATTACGATGTATATGCCCACAAACCAATATTAAATTCCCACTGAAAGAAGAAAGGATATCTGTGAGGCGCTCACAGCCACCTATTAGCCCAATTGAATCCATAAATTTGATTCCTGATTTAAAAGGCGGGTGGTGTAAAATTAAAACAATAGGTTGGTTATCAAGTGAGTTTAGTTTGCTTTCTAAAAAAGTTAATGTTGTTTCATCAAGTTCTCCCCCACCTTGCTCTTCTATAAGCGTATCTAAACCAATTAAATCAACAAAGCCTAAAGATTTGTGCCAATTTAACTTTCCGGTTTCTGGTAAGTATCCTAATCCAGAGAAAGCATTTCTAAATTCAAAGCGCTTATCATGATTTCCCGGCACAACAAACATGGGAAGGTCTAATGGTTTCAAAATAGATTTAAATATTTCATAACTCTCAGCGCTTCCGTCATCGCTTATATCTCCGCTAACCAAAATGGCATCAATTTGGCCAACCTCTAATTGTACCTCGGCAATTCTTAAAACCAAACGACGTAAAGCAGATACGCTGTCCAAGCATTCAGAAATTAACTCACCATTTTTTGCAATATGTGTATCCGATATCTGCAATATATGCTTCATATTTTTCTCCTTAAAAACTGTAGCCATATTCCAAAGCTAGTGTCTGTTTAATGCGATCTCGTTATGTGTTTTTTACGCAAATTTATTTTTTTTGCATAACAAGAATTACAATTTAAGATTTTAACCTGACCACTCATCGAAGTTGTGCACCTAAATAAAACAACTGTAACGCATCAATATTTTTTTTATGGCAAAAAGAATTCTTGCCTTCTATAACTCGAACAAACTTTCTAAATAAGTTATTGCATTCGGGATACGATGCATATTCTTTCTAACTTCAATAACTAAATGTGGTTTTGTCGGACAATTCTTTAATGCGTCTGCGACTGCAGGCCAGGTAATTGAACCCTCACCTGGTAGCCAATGTCTATCGGCGTAGCCATCTACATCTTGCAGGTGTACATGAGCTAAATAACCCTCGGCGGCATCAATAAAATCTATTACACTTGGAGCATTATAGTTAGAATGTGATAAAAATGCATGCCCCGTATCTAATGATAATCGTAGATTAGGATGATTGATTTCCTGAATTGCATTCAACCGCATATTGGGGTCTGTGTCGTCGCAATTTTCTAAAACTAAAGTGCAACCAATATCAGAAGCTCGTTTAAGAGGAGCCTCAAGAATGTCGGTCATGGCTGATATCGTAGATGATAGAACGTGAGGATATTGCCTTTTATTCAAATTCATCCAATCATTGAATGGACTGTGTATAACCATATATTTGGCACCCAGCTGCTCACAAATATCGAGAGCAACAAGTAACCGCTTTGAAATTAATTTTTGTAATTCTATCTCTCGGTTACCAAGGTCTAGACCAAAAAAAGGACCATGTAGACCTATAGTTCCTTTGTGGGATTTAAGTTTATCTTTATATTCTAAAACAAGCCCTGTAAAATCACTGTTTAAAATATTTGGAGATGTAAAATCCTGAACCTCAATCGGACGCTCTGCATCACACAACCAATTGAAAACTTCCTCTTCTACATTAAAGGTTATAGCTGCGCCAAGTTTTGAAAAGGTCATATAATTCCTCTATTTAATACCTGCACGAACAAAACTTTGAACAAATTGCCTTTGGAAAAGTAAAAATGCGATTAAGAGTGGTCCTGAAGTCATTAATGTTGCTGCATTTATTACTGCCCACTGAATTCCAGCGTCAGTAACTGCGAATATAGACAATCCTACTGTAAGTGGTCTTGTTTCAACGGAATTAGTAACTATCAAAGGCCATACAAAGTTGTTCCAGTGGTGACTAACGGATACCAATCCATAAGCCAGATATGTTGGTTTGGCTAATGGAATATATACACGCCACAAAACTCCTATAAAAGAGCAACCCTCAACTCTTGCGGCCTCATCTAATTCTTTCGGAACAGTCATAAATGTCTGGCGCAACAAGAAAATACCAAAGCCAGAAGCCACATAGGGTAGCCCAATTGCCGTAATTGTATCAATTAAACCAAACGAACGCATTGTTTGATAGTTTTGCACTATTAAAATATCAGGCATAACTAATAATTGCAGCAGAACGAGCGTGAACAATATGTTGCGTCCAGGAAAAGTAAATCGAGCAAAGCTGTAAGCTGCTAGTGTACACAGAAAAAACTGCGCTGCAACGATACCAGTAACTAATATAATTGTATTAAGAAAATATCGAGCAAATGGAGCTTCACTCCAAGCTTGTACAAAATTTTGTAAAGTTAGTGGTGCAAATAGATCAAATCTAGTTTCATATTCACCTGGATGAAAAGCAGTCCAAATCGCATAGACGAGAGGTAATAACCACATAATAGCTAAGCACCAAGCAGCCACTGTGTTTAATATGCGATCATAATTCCATGATCGTAAAAATTTATTAAAAGGTAACATTTGTATTGAGCTGGCCATTATTTGTAGTGCACCTTTTTATCTAGAAAAAAGAATTGTCCCACAGCAACTGTCATCAAAATAACTAACATTACCACGGTTAACGTGGCAGCATATGCAGTATCCCAATAGTCAAAAGCAGTTTCATAAATATAAAAAAGTAAAAGACTTGATGCATTATTAGGGCCACCCTCTGTCATTACAAATATGTGATCTACTAAGCGAAACGAATTAATTACAGCATTTACCGAAACAAAAAGAGTTGTAGGCATCAAAAGAGGGAAAGCTACTTTGCGGAAATAATAAAATTTACTTGCTCCTTCGATAGAGGCTGCTTCACGTAGTGAAGGTGGAATGGTCTGCAGCGCAGCCAAATAGAAAATCATAAAAAATCCAGCTTCTTTCCATATTGCGACAGCAATCATTGAATATAGAGCCGTATCTGGCGAACCCATCCAATTTTGCTCTGCAAGACCAAAAAGACCTCTTATCTGATCAATCAAACCAAATCCTGGAGTGTAAAAAAACAACCAAATGTTAGCCACTGCAATCAAAGGTAAAACTGTTGGCGTAAAATAGGCCATTCGTAGAAATCCTCGGCCTCGTAATTTTTCATTTACCCAAAGCGCCATTGCTAAAGATAGAATAATTGATAATGGTATCGTCCAAACTGCATACCAAAAATTGTTGATCAGTACTTTCCAAAATACCTGGTCCGCCATTAAATTTGCGTAATTGTCCAAGCCTATGTAAACAGATTTTCTTTTGCCCCTTGCGGTTGAGAAGAATGAACTAATAACTGTTTGAACCGCTGGATAATGCGTGAAAGTAATCAGAAATATCATCGCAGGGCTGAGTAATAGCCAGGCATAAATCCACTGATGTTTTTTGGAGTTTCTCATGTGCTCTAAATCTATTGTAGTGTTGTCATGCCCAATCTCTTGGGCACGACCAAAATATACTTTTACTTAGCGATAAGGTTTCAGAATCCGATCTGCCTTTGCCTGTGCTTCATCAAGTGCTGCTTGTGCTGATTTTTCCCCAGCAATAGCTGCGGCGAGAGCATCGTTAAAAGCTTGCGTGACTTTTCCGTTCTCATATGTAGAAAGCTCGGCGACAGCAAATTCTAACTGATCTCGCGCAACTAAAGCAGGTGGAAAGTCAGAGGCATAAGCCTTCATAGCATCTGTCTCCCATGCATCAGGCCGAGGTGCTACATAGCCGGTTGCAATAGACCAAACCGCAGCTTGCTCAGGAGCAGTAATCCATTTTACAAAGTCAACGGCTGCTTTCTTTTGTGCATCACTGGAATCTTTAAAAAGATAGAAATTGCCGCCACCTGTTGGTGCCCCTCGTCGTTCCTTGGCTGGAAGCATAGCTACACCAAAATCAAATGGAGAATTTTTACGTACGTTCGTTAGATTACCAGTTGTTGTCCACATCATGGCCGTTTCGCGTTCAAAAAACGCTTTTGGAGTAGGACCCCATTCAATAGATCCAGGCTGCATTACTCCATGCTTTGAAGAAAGATCAACTAGATATTCTAGTGCTTCTACAACTTTCGGGTCATTGAAATTTGTTTTATTTCCATCAGAATTAGCTAGTATTGCTCCAGCTGGCGTTGATAGACCTTGAAATAGCCAGTACGGAAAACCAGCAGAGGGTATCCGAACACCCCACTGTGTTACGTTTCCACTTCCGTCTTTCTTGGTGAGTTTTTTGCCAAATTCGACCATTTCATCCCAATTTGCAGGTGCTTTATTTGGATCCAATCCTGCTTCGGAAAACGCTTCCTTGTTCCAATACAATACTGGTGTTGAACGCTGAAACGGAATACCATATGTTTTTCCACCTGTTTGGCTATTTTCCATAAAAGACGGGTAGAAACCGCCTATCCATGATTTTTTATCGGCGTCTGATACAAAGTCATCAAATGGTACGATTACATCCTCGTCAATTAAGGTAAACATCTGAGTTGAAAGCAACACAGATAATTGTGGTGGCTTGCCACCGCGCGCGGCTGTAAGAGCCTTTACCCCTGTGTCAGCATAGCTGCCTGAATAGATGGCCTCTATATTAACATCTGGGTTCGCAGCGACATAATCCGCTGTCAATTTTTCAATAGTGTCGGCAGCGGCACCACCTACAGCTACTGGAAAGTAAAATTCCAAGTCGACCGCAAGAACGGAGCCAACAGCTGTAAAAGATGTTAGCGTTGCAACACTTGCAACTTTAAGTATTTTCGAAATCATGATTAACCTCCTGATTTGGTTGAAAGGGTCGGTTTTGAGCCGACAGTTTGTGATGACAAAGCCATCTCAATTTCAGAAATTAACAAATTATTTCTGTTGCCAGAATCTGTATCAAAGATATGCAAATCCTTAGTGTGGAATGTCAGATTTATACACTGGCCAATTTCCAAATGAGTTTGTCCAGGTGCTCGACAAATTAAGGTTTCTGACCCAACCCTACACTCTAACATTGTATCTGCGCCTAAATATTCAACGCTTATAATTTCACCTTTGATAATACCATTTTTGTGAGGAATAAGACATTCTGGCCTAATTCCAAACGTCGAGTTCTGAGTCTTTTTCAACAACTCTCCAGGCAGTGCTTTTGATAGTACTCCCGAGGAGAAAGTTACCATGGGAGGAGTGCCAATGAATTTTGCGGAAAATAGCGAAGTTGGTTTTTCATACATTTCGCGGGGTGAAGCCACCTGTTCAATTATACCATTATTCATCAAAACAACTTGATCGGCCATTGTGACTGCTTCAACCTGATCATGAGTGACATAAAGCATGGTAACACCAAGTTTCTTTTGCAGGCTACGAATTTCTTCTCGCATTTCCGCACGTAATTTAGCGTCTAAGTTTGAAAGGGGTTCATCCATTAAAAAAATAGACTTGTCTGCTACTATAGCGCGGCCCAAGGCAACTCGTTGTTGTTGGCCTCCAGATAATTGGCTTGGTTTTCGATCTAAAAGTTGATCCAAACCAAGCATTTTTGCAGTTGCGCTTAACTTTTCATCACGGACTGTTCGATTGAAGCCTCTAACCTTGAGTCCAAAAATGATATTCTCGGCAACGCTTAAATGTGGAAAAAGTGCATAAGATTGAAAAACCATTGCGATATCGCGTTTTGCAGGCGCTAATTCTGTTACGTCTTTATTTCCAATAAAAACTTTCCCAGATGTGGGCTCTTCTAAACCGGATATAATCCGAAGAGCCGTTGATTTACCACAACCAGATGGACCTAAAAGGGCAGTAAATTGGCCTGCAGCAACTTCGAGGGATATGTTATTCAGAGCAGGTTTTTCGTCCCAGCTCTTGATTATATTTTGGAAGACGACACTTGCGCCACTCATTTTTCGTCCAATACTTTAGATAAGAAATATGATGTATCAACTAACTTGAAAAAGACAACAATAAAACATCTAATATTTGAAAAAATATTTGTTATAAGATGATAAAAGTCCAAAAGAAATTATAAATAGCTTTTAATTAAGAAAATAATAAAAAATCCATAATTTAATACAGTTGTTTGGTTAACAATTAGTCACAGGTTTTATCCATAACGCCGAAATCATTTAACTAAAATAGATTATAATCAAATAAGATGTTTTGTGTTATGCAGGCGTGGCTTAAGTTATATTTGACGCATAAAACCCTGAAAAGTTGAACAATAAGGGATATAATGAAAAAAATATTATTGATTTCTATTTTGCTGGTGTCTGCATGCCATTCTATCACACAGGAAACAGTTGATGATAAAAAGATTTGGGTCCCTTGTGATGTTTGGGGATGTGATAAGAAACCTAAAACATAGGTCTCATTTATTCAAAATATTTACAAGCGAGTTTTATAAGAGTTTTTCACTCCAGCCCAACTATACAGAGCAAGAGCCGTCCAAATCATTGGAAAACTTAATAAGTGCCAGATGGTTAAAGGTTCTAAAAATATTACTGCAGCACAAAAAAATTGAAGACTTGGGTTGATATATTGCAAAATACCAACTGTTGATAATTCAACACGAAGGGCCCCGTAACTAAAAAGAATTAAAGGGGCCGCTGTTAAAGGACCTGATAACGCCAACAAAAATGAAGTGAGAAAGTCCACTCCGAAGGAACCACCCTGCCCTTGATGAAAATATAAAATAATTAATAAAGCTAAAGGTATTAAAATAAGCACTTCTGCAGTAACACTGACCATTGGTGAGATCTTAATTCTTTTTTTTAGTACAGCGTAAAAACTGAAACTCACTGCCAGGGTGAGTGCTATCCAAGGGGCTGAAGTCAAACCTACTGTTAGTATTAAGATCGCAACAGTGGCTAGTGAGACAGCAAACCATTGTGTGTGAGATAACTTTTCTTTAAAAATTATTAAACCCCAAACAACTGTAACCAGAGGCATTATGAAATAACCAAGACTTGCTTCGGTGGCATTGTTTGTTTGAATAGCAAAAATAAAAAAGAACCAATTAATTGCAATGAGAAGCGCTGAAATCATTATAAAAACACGATCCTCTTTAGAAAGGAAGACAGACGCCCATAATTCACTTAATTTTCCATTATAAATTAAGATGACAAAGAAAAACAAAAATGACCAAATTGTTCTATGGGCTAGAAGCTCAAATGGAGGTACGTGCGTCAGTAATTTGTAATAAACAGGTACAAAACCCCAAATAATACATGCCGTTATAATTGCTAAAATGCCATAAGAAAATTGGTTCAAACTAAACTGCCCTCAA
>CAYMIR010000065.1:0-7668 GCA_964390655.1 uncultured Marinovum sp. | reverse complement strand
TCATTGCTTATCAATTTTAAAGTTCACTTTTGAGTTTATTCTTAAATTCTTTATAATTAAATAAAAATTTTCTATGGTTGCTTGATTGCAAGCTAGTAGTTATTTGAAATTAATGGGATCGTGAAGAAGGAAAACTAGTGACAAATTTCACATATAACAAAGATTTACCTGATAACCTTGACCTAGGCAATATAGTTGCAGTTGATTGCGAAACTATGGGATTAAATCCTGATCGCGATAGGCTTTGTGTAGTACAACTTTCATCTGGTGATGGGCACACTCATATTGTGCAAATAGAAAAAAATCAAACTAAAGCAAAGAACCTGACAAGATTACTAGAGAATAAAAATATACTAAAATTATTTCATTTTGGACGCTTCGATATTGCCATTTTATATTCCACTTTTGGGCTTCTTGCTTCACCTGTTTATTGTACAAAAATAGCTAGTAAGATTGCGCGAACCTATACTAATCGTCATGGATTAAAAAATCTTCTAACAGAGCTTTTAGAAATTGATATTTCCAAACAGCAGCAATCAAGTGACTGGGGTGCAAAAACTCTTAGTAAAGCTCAAATAGAATATGCGGCAACTGACGTTTTGCATTTGCATGCCTTGAGAGAAAAACTAAACGAAATACTAGAACGTGAAAATAGAGCTAATTTGGCTGAGGAATGTTTTAAATTCCTACCATTTCGGGCAGCTTTGGACATAAAGGGATGGGATGATATCGATATTTTTGAGCATTGAGGTAAGACTGTAAATGCCTTCAATGCAAATCAGTTACTCAAATACGGTTTTTTACTTGAAGCTAGTTTTATTTTTTGCAGGCTTAATTGCCATCGTTTTAATATTTTTGTCAGCAAAAAAAATTGAACTAAGCACAGAAGTCCCATTTGCCAAAGATATAAATGTGACGTCATTAAACGATGGCTTAACTAAACCGTTGCATTCATCAATAACTAATTCTGGTGATGTACTTCAAATCGCAGCCGAGCAAATAATCGCAACAAATAAAAAAGATACCGCACTAATAAAATCTGTTAGCTTTACAGTTTCTACTGATGAGGGGTCTGAAGTATTATTATCCGCGAAAAAAGCTATATTTAACAAAGGTAATAAAAGTTTAACGTTTAAGGAGAATGTCGTCTTAAAAGCGGCTGACAAATTAAGACTCAATTCAAAAGAAATATACACTGCGCTTGACAGGACCTTAATAAAGGCAACAGGCCCAGTAAGCGGTTCATTTTCAAACACCAAGATTGATGCAGGGCAACTTGATATTTTTAGAGAAAGTGTTTCCTCTGACTTAGTTATACGATTTACTAAAGGCGTTAAAATGATATACGACAACAACTAATTTTTAAGGAATTCTATTGTGCCAAAATTTGTGAAGACCTTTTTTCTAACTATGTTTTTGGTTAGCACAGCTTTTTCAGAGAATGCTGGTTTTGGTTCAATAGCTTCAGATCGAAACAAACCCATCTATTTCAATTCCGATAGTTTGATTTTCAATCAAAAAGATAATAGTGCTGAATTGTTTGACAAAATAGAAATAATTCAAGGAAAATCAATACTAAGTGCAGAACACGTTAAAGTTATTTACTCAAAAACTGATAACAAATTAGAAAAAATTTTCGCTGAAATTAATGTGGTGTTTAAAAGTGGGAAAGATATAGCTAAAGCAGAAAATGCTGTTTATTCGTTTTCAGAGGATACTATTTCTTTGAGTGGAAATGCTCAGTTATTTCAAGGCTCTAATAGCATCCTCGCTGATCAAATCTTAATAAATACGAAAACCGGTCTAACTCAAATGTTGGGTGGCGTCAAAACAATCATATCTCCAAGTGCTAATTAAATGTCTTCTTTCAAATTATTAAAATCAGAAACAGGGTTATCTGTTACCGGACTGAGAAAAAGATATAAAAAGCGCACAGTTATACATGATATATCTCTCGAGCTTAGGAGGGGTGAGGTAGTGGCATTACTGGGACCAAATGGTTCTGGGAAAACGACGACATTTTATTCCATAGCCGGATTAACTTCATCAGATGGGGGCCAGGTAAAAATAGATGGTTTAGACATTACAACTATGCCCATGTATCGCCGAGCTAGGATGGGTTTGGCTTATTTGCCGCAAGAAACATCTATTTTTAGAGGTTTGAATGTTGAGGACAACATAAAATCAATACTTGATATCTCAACACCTGTAAAGTCAGAGCGGCAAGTAAAATTAGAAAAACTATTGTCAGATTTTCGGATAGGACATTTAAGACGAACTCATGCGCTTGCTTTATCAGGCGGAGAACGTCGTCGAGTAGAAATCGCACGAGCCTTAGCTACAGACCCAAAGTATATACTTCTAGATGAACCTTTCGCCGGGGTTGATCCTATATCTATAAATGATGTGCGAATGCTTGTTGCAGAGTTAAAAAGTCAAGGTATAGGCGTTCTCATAACTGATCATAATGTAAGAGATACTCTTAAAATTGTAGATAGAGCATATATTTTGCATGATGGGCGGGTTATTGTTTCTGGAATACCTGAGGATGTTGTAAATAATGATAATGTGCGACGAGTCTATCTAGGGAAAGACTTTAATATCCAATAGGAAATATAAATTTTTTAGCTCATTTTCATTGACATAATTGCTGCAAAGTTCTTCAATAAAATTATAGGGCAATTAAGGTAGAAAAATTTTTTACCTAAGTAAAAAATTAAAAATACAAACCTCAAACGCTGAGAAATATATGCCTTTAATTGCAGTTTAAATAAACTTCGCCTCAAATGGCTGATGCAAGGATACTTATATGCAATACCAAATCTCCGGAATTCATATTGATGTTGGCGATGCTCTTCAAACGCATGTTAAGGGAGAGCTAAATGACGCTATTACAAAATATGCCGAGCGTCCAACAGACGCACAGATTATTTTTTCAAAAAGTGGTCACGAGTTTGTTTGCGATGCAATCGTTCACTTATCGACTGGACTGACTGCACAAGCAAAAGCTTCAAAGGCGGAAATTTATGCAGCTTTTGATGCATGTGCTGCAAAAGTTGAAAAACAACTGCGCCGATATAAAAGAAAACTTAAAGGGCATCACAAAGATCGAAATCAATCTGTTGAATTTATTGATCCCGCATCGTATACGAGCGCATCAAAAGAGGGTCAAAAAGATTCGACTATGTATTCAGAGCCTTTAATAATTGCGGAGACAAACAAAAAGTTTCCAGTTTTTTCTGCAAAAGAGGCTGCTGAAGAGTTAGAAAAGTCTAAATTACCCTTTATTTTGTTTAAAAGTGAAGAAAAAAAAGGCGTAAATATAGTATTTCGGCGTGAAGACGGAAATATAGGCTGGGTTCAACCAAGTTGAAATAAACGCTTTAAAGGGTGTTCTAAAGAGTTAATTTAAATGGAATTTTCAAATCTGTTAAAACCAGAAGCGATTCGTATTTTTTCGTCTGTTTCGAGTAAAAAAAGGTTGCTACACGACTTGGCAGGAATTGCTGAAACTTGTTATCATACTAATTATTCAAATACTGTTGAAGCATTGATTGAAAGAGAATCCCTTGGACCAACCGGCGTTGGGGGTGGAGTTGCATTACCTCATGCCCGTTTAGAAAATTTAGATCACGTCGTGGGGGCTTTCATACTTTTGGCAAGTCCTGTTGAATTTGACGCTATTGATAGACAGCCTGTAGATATTATTTTCAGTCTTTTTGCTCCAAAATCTGCGGGCGTAGATCATCTTAAAGCTTTAGCGCTGGTATCGCGTACCCTTCGCGAACAATCCATTGTTGCCAAATTACGTTCCAATCCTGACCCGACAACTCTTTACACAATATTAACGGAACCAGCTAACGTGCAAGCCGCTTAACAATTTAGCAAAAAATTTTTTTTTAAGAGTCTATTTCAATATCACGTTTTTTGATGCTGCTATGAAAAAAGGGTTTTTATAATTTGGTTTGCCGTATTTCAAAGGTTGCTTATCTTCAGCTTGCAAAACACTACCACCGGCCGCAGATAAAACCGCATGACCTGCCGCTGTATCCCATTCCATAGTTGGGCCAAAACGTGGATAAAGATCTGCTTCACCTGCAGCTATCAAGCAAAACTTTAGAGAAGATCCCGCATTAACTAGCTCTTTACACGGATATTTGGATATATATTCATCAGTTTTTTTATCGCGATGAGACTTGGAGGCCACAACTTTTAAAGCTGTATTATCAGAAGATGCAGTTTTAATCTTTTTTATTAAGCCCAATTTAGAAACACTAAAATACGCCATTTCCTCAACTGCTTCACCATTTGCATCTGTATAAAATAATCTTTGACGTGCCGGCGCGTAAACAATACCTCTTATTGGTTTTCCATTGGCCACTAGGGCTATATTTACGGTAAAGTCTCCTCTACGCTTAATAAATTCCTTAGTTCCATCTAAAGGATCTACTATAAAAAAAACTGGGGCGCTTAAATCATGAGATTTGACTTGTTCTTCAGTTACGACTGGTACTTCTGGAAAATACTTTCTAAGACCCTTTAAAATTACCTCATCTGCTTTTTTATCAGCTGTCGTAACTGGACTATCATCGGATTTCAGTAATACTTCAAACGCACTACTTTCATATATATCCATAATCGCTTCGCCACTGGTTAGAGCTAAAGACCTAAAGATTTCACAAATTTTAGTGTAATTCATATTATAAAGCCGGCCCCTTAAATTTTTTGACAGTTTTACAGGAAATAGTAATTTTCTTTAACAACTGGATAATTAAACCTCTAATTGCTTAAACTTAGACAGTTTTTGTGACATTTTATAAAAAATTTTCCTATGTAAGCTTGCAGGTCGCTTTAAGCCTCCCTATATACCGCCTGTCGGCGTCTATGGTTTGAACCCCACTTGTCATCAATTGAGACGATAGTTGGGAGCATACTATACTATTAATGAGCATGTAAGCAAAAGGAACACAAAAATGGGTAAGGTTATTGGTATCGATTTAGGCACCACAAATAGCTGCGTAGCTATAATGGACGGATCCCAACCAAGAGTAATCGAAAACGCAGAAGGGGCCAGAACCACTCCTTCGATTGTTGGTTTCACTGATGATGAGCGTCTCGTTGGTCAACCTGCCAAAAGACAAGCTGTAACAAACCCTAGCAATACTGTATTCGGTGCCAAACGTTTAATTGGACGTAGAATAGATGACCCTGATTTAGCGAAAGACAAAAAAAATCTACCGTTCTCCGTAGTAGATGGTGGAAATGGTGATGCTTGGGTCGAAGCGAAAGATGAAAAATATAGTCCGTCGCAGATATCCGCATTTACATTACAAAAAATGAAAGAAACTGCTGAGAGCTACCTGGGAGAGGATGTTACTGAGGCAGTAATAACCGTACCAGCTTATTTTAATGATGCTCAAAGGCAAGCAACAAAAGATGCTGGCAAAATTGCAGGTCTAGATGTTCTTAGAATTATAAACGAACCGACAGCTGCTGCATTAGCATATGGCTTAGATAAAAAAGAAACTAAGACTATCGCTGTTTATGACTTAGGCGGTGGGACGTTTGATGTGACTATTTTGGAAATAGATGACGGGCTGTTTGAGGTTAAATCTACTAATGGTGATACCTTTTTAGGTGGTGAAGATTTTGACATGCGGGTCGTAAATTATCTTGCTGACGAATTTAAAAAGGAAAACAGCGTTGATTTGACTGCGGATAAAATGGCGCTGCAACGTTTGAAAGAAGCAGCTGAAAAAGCAAAGATAGAACTTTCATCAGCTAATCAAACAGAGATAAATCAGCCTTTTATTTCTATGGATGGCAAAACAGGTCAACCTTTACATATGGTAATGAAATTGACCCGAGCTAAACTTGAGTCGCTTGTGAGTGATCTAATAAAAGCTTCTATCAAGCCATGCCAAGCGGCACTTAAGGACGCAGGCCTTTCTACCGATGACATTGATGAAATCGTTTTAGTTGGCGGAATGACAAGGATGCCAAATGTAATTGAAGAAGTTACTAAATTTTTTGGTAAAGAGCCACATAAAGGCGTTAACCCAGACGAAGTGGTTGCAATGGGAGCGGCTATCCAAGCGGGTGTTCTTCAAGGGGATGTTAAAGACGTCGTATTACTTGACGTGACCCCACTATCACTTGGAATTGAAACTTTGGGAGGTGTATTTACCAGACTAATCGATAGAAATACAACTATTCCAACTAAAAAATCACAAGTGTTTTCAACTGCTGAAGATAATCAAAATGCAGTCACAATTCGCGTATTTCAAGGCGAACGAGAACTTGCAGCTGACAATAAAATTCTTGGCCAATTTAATTTAGAAGAGATTGCTCCAGCACCTCGTGGCATGCCCCAAATCGAAGTTACCTTTGATATAGATGCAAACGGAATTGTTTCAGTTTCTGCAAAAGATAAAGGAACCGGCAAAGAACAAAAAATTACAATTCAAGCCTCAGGTGGTCTATCTGATGAAGATATTGAGCAAATGGTAAAAGATGCGGAAGATAATGCAGAATCAGATAAAGAGCGTCGTGAACTCATAGAAGCCAAAAACCAGGCAGAAAGCTTAATACATTCAACTGAAAAATCGATGGAAGACCACTCCGATAAGGTAGATCCAACAACAATCGAGGCAATTGAACTAGCAATTTCTGCTCTTAAAGATGACCTTGAAACTGACAATGCCGGAAAAATTAAATCGGGTATTCAGAATGTTACTGATGCAGCTATGAAATTAGGGGAAGCTATCTATAAGTCTAACCAAGAAAACGATGAAGATGCCGCACCTTTTGATGCCAGCGATAACGCAGCGGCAAATGCCGACGATGATATTCTTGACGCTGATTTTGAAGATCTTGGCGACGAAAAAAATTAATCAGTTTTTAAGCGAATTAACCAACCTGTGCAATTCAGGTTGGTCGATATTTTATAAAAGGGGCAATTACTATGTCAAAACGCGATTACTATGAAGTGTTGGGCATAAGTAAGGGTGCATCACCCGAAGAAATTAAAAAAGCATTTCGAACTAAAGCGAAACAACTCCATCCAGATCGCAATTCAGATAATCCAAATGCCGAAGCTCAGTTTAAGGAAGCTAACGAAGCCTACGACATTTTAAAAGATGGCGAGAAAAAAGCAGCATACGATAGATATGGTCATGCTGCTTTTGAAGGCGGCATGGGGGGCGGAGGCGGAAGTGGCTTCGGGGGTGGAGACTTTTCTAGTGCCTTTTCTGACGTTTTTGATGATCTCTTTGGTGACATGATGGGAGGCAGAAGCAGCCGAAGCAGTTCAACGCGAGGTTCTGATCTCAGATATAACCTAAGAGTAACACTTGAAGAAGCCTACGCAGGCCTACAAAAAACCATAAATGTTCCCTCGACGGTTCAATGTACATCGTGCAATGGAACAGGAGCAGAAAGTGGTACAAAACCTACTACTTGTCCCACGTGTTCGGGTATGGGGAAGGTGCGGGCTTCTCAGGGGTTTTTTACTGTTGAGCGATCTTGCCCATCTTGTTCTGGTCTAGGCCAAGTTATAAAAAATCCATGTAGTTCATGCGGTGGGCAAGGCCGAACCAAAAAAGACCGGGCATTATCTGTAAATATTCCTGCTGGAGTAGAAACGGGAACTAGGATCAGACTTTCTGG
>CAYMIR010000064.1:0-7871 GCA_964390655.1 uncultured Marinovum sp. | reverse complement strand
GTAGTTTATCATCACAGGGGAGCATATTTGATGACGATGGGTACCATCGTTAGCTGGCGTATGACTTTAAACCCAGTCTTTATGGCAATTGTACCACTTTTTCATTGTAATGGGTGGAACCACACTTGGATGATGCCAGTTCTAGGAGGATCACTAGTATGTTGTAGGGATATTACTTCTCAAGCAATTTATAATGCTATAGCTGATGAGGGAGTTCAGTACTTTGGGGGAGCACCTATCGTTTTGAATATGATAGTTAACACAAAGGAGACTGAACGCCGCGATTTTGAGCATACAGTGGAAGTTTTTACAGCTGGCGCGCCACCCGCACCTGCAACTTTGCTCAAAATAGAAAAATTAGGTTTTAATGTTACGCAGGTTTACGGCCTAACAGAAACTTATGGCCATGTGACAGAATGCTATTGGGAAAGTGAGAAGTGGTCCGAACTAGAAGGAGAGCAACGCGCTGCTATCAAAGCCAGACAAGGTATAGCTTTTCCTATGATGGAACACATTACAGTTATGGATCAGTCCATGTCTGACGTCCCTAAAGATGGTAAAGCACAAGGGGAAATAATGATACGAGGCAATTCAGTAATGAAAGGATATTTTAAAAACAAGGAAGCAACTAAAGAAGCATTTGAAGGCGGTTATTTTCACTCAGGAGATATTGCCGTTCATCATCCCGATAGTTACATCCAAATTGCTGACAGAGCTAAAGATATAATTATATCAGGCGGTGAAAATGTAAGTTCGGTGGAAGTTGAGGGATGTCTTATGTCTCATCCAGCTGTCTCACTTTGCGCAGTTGTTGCAAAACCGGATGAAAAATGGGGCGAAGTTCCCTGTGCATTCATAGAGCTATTAGATGGAGCGAGTGCAACAGAAGAGGAACTAATAAAGTTTTCTAAAGAGAAACTTGCAGGATTTAAAACTCCAAAAAAAATAATCTTCCAGGAACTCCCAAAAACGAGTACTGGCAAAATCCAGAAGTTTGAATTGCGAAAATCCTTTGGGTAACCACTTGCCGTTAAAATATCTCCTCTAAAAGCGCAGTAGAACTAAAGTTTATCATGACCGCACTGGATAAATATCAAAGAATTGAAGCATTAGGTCTTTGGCGCGATGACCACAGTTCACAACGAAAAGATGTTTTGATCTCAATTGGAGAAACAACTCTACTGATAAGCGATATGCAAGAACGACCGTTAGCCCATTGGTCACTTGCTGCAATCGAGAGATCTAATCCGGGCACCTTTCCAGCTATATATCATCCTGATGGCGACCAGGAAGAAAGCCTAGAATTAAATTTCTCAGAGAAGGAAATGATAGATGCTATAGAAAAACTACGCGCTGTCATTGCCCGGCGACGCCCACATCCTGGGAGATTACGCACAGGAATATTTCTAGGAATTTTTTCAGTTGTCTTTTTAACTTTAGTTTTTTGGATGCCTCAGGCTGTGAGAAATTATACTGCGGAAATTTTACCCGAAGTTAAGCATGTTGAGATAGGCAATAAACTTTTTGAACACCTTAAGCGAGTGACTGGCCCAGCGTGTGAGGCAGATTTTTCAAAAACGTCTCTTAAACATCTTAGCGAACGTTTATTCGTAGAGAAAACACCAATTTTTATAGTTCCAGATGGAATAAAAACGACCATAAACCTGCCAGGCAATATCTTATTAGCAAATCGAAATCTGGTTGAAGATTTTGAAGATCCAGACGTTCTTGCAGGTTATTTAGTTATAGAAAAGCTAAGATCGAAAACCTATAATCCAATTGAAGAATTATTGCAAAACATTAGTTTAATCAGTACTTTTAGGCTTCTAACAACTGGATTGATTAACGATGAGACCTTAAGAGACTATGCAGATTATCTGGTAACGAAGCGTCAGGAAATTATAAAATCATCAGAAATAATAAAAGCATTTAATGACACAAACCTGAGCCTCTTACCATTCGCTAAAGCCATTGACATTACTGGTGAAGGGTCAATCGAATTAATTGAAGCTTATGAAATAAAAAACTCTCCTGTTGAAACTAGCTTACCTGACGCCAACTGGGTGTCGCTACAAAACATTTGTAACAATTGACTACGCTGGTATACGGCTAAATAATTTCTCAAAAATAATACTAACTTATTTCGTGCCATACATTCTATCACCGGCATCTCCTAAGCCAGGCACAATATAACCATTTGAATTTAGATGGCTATCCACAGCAGCGGTCACAATCGGAACATCAGGATGCGCCTCTTCCATTCGCTTTATACCTTCTGGTGCTGCTAATAAGCAAAGAAACCTAATATTTTTCGCACCAGATTTTTTAAGTAATTCTATAGCTGCAGCAGACGAATTTCCCGTTGCCAACATCGGATCAACCGCAATCACCATACGATTTTCTAATCCATGAGGAACTTTGTAATAATATTGGACCGGCTGGAGAGTTTCTTCATCTCTGTATAACCCTACAAAACCAACTCTAGCTGATGGAACCAACTCCAAAACACCATCTAGAAGCCCGTTTCCCGCGCGTAGAATTGAAATTAATGCTAACTTCTTTCCATCGAGTGTTGGTGCATCCATTTCTTCGATAGGGGTTTCTATTCGTCTTGTAGTCATAGGTAAATTTCTAGTAATTTCATAAGCTAAAAATTGACTTATTTCCCTTAAAAGCTGTCTAAACTCTACTGTTGAAGTCGTCTTTTTTCTCATAAGTGTAAGTTTATGTTGTACCAGTGGGTGATCAACGACAGTAAGATGCTGTACCATATTCTACCTTTCTAAATTCATTAATTTAGAGTGATGCTAAGGCTCTGGAATTGCAAGCCCCAAGTGCTTTGAAGCCAACTTTGCAACATCCCCAAACTCAATACCAGATTGAATTAAATCTGCTTTGCCTTTTATAAGAATTGGCACTTGTTCTCGTGTATGATCTGTACCTGACCAAGTAGGATCATTGCCATGATCTGCGGTGATAATAAGTAAATCATCTTCTAACAGATTTCTAATCACTGAATCTATTTCATTATCGAACCACTCTAGTGCTTTGGCGTAACCGATTGGGTCCCGTCGGTGCCCAAACAAACTATCAAATTCAACAAAATTTGCAAAAATCAAAGACCCATCTTCTGCAGAATCGATCTGTTTTCGCAGATAATCCATAAGATCCCGATCAGTACCAGTGAAATTATAGTCTATGTTTCGCATCGAAAAAATGTCCCCGATTTTTCCAATCGCATAAATCTTACCACCCGAAGCCTTAACCCAGTCTATCAAAACAGAGCCAGGTGGTGACATTGCATAGTCTCTGCGGTTTTTTGTTCTTTTCCAGCCTTCACCTTTTGATCCAATAAATGGACGAGCGATTACCCGCCCAACATTCAGATTATGAATTATTGGTGCTAATGTATCACATAAAGAGTAAAGCCTATCTAACCCAAAGGCCGTTTCATGTGCTGCTATTTGGAAAACACTATCAGCAGAGGTATAGCAAATTGGCATCGAAGTTTCGACATGAGATTGCCCAAATTCTTCAATTATTTTGAGGCCAGATGCATGTTTATTCCCGAGTATGCCATCAACTTGAGCTATTTGACAAATCGCGCTGACGATTTCTTCAGGAAAAGAATTCGTTTTACTTGTAAAATAATGCCAATCCCAAGTAACGGGCAGGCCTGCAAGTTCCCAATGGCCAGATGGGGTATCTTTTCCCAGGGAGCTCTCTTTTCCAACAGCCCAATTTGCTGCTTTGTCAATTGGTAGGTTGGGATGCTCTATTCCAACAGAATGATAGAGAGCTGAACCTAATCCAAGAGCGTTTAATTGAGGTAATTTAAGTGGAGATCCTTTCTCTTGCATATATTCGGCGATATGCAAAACAGTATTTGAGCCAAAATCTGATACGTCACCATTAAAATATTTGTCTGCGTCCGGTGCCCCACCGATTCCGACCGAGTCCATAACAACTAGAAAAACTCTCGCCATTTAAATTATCTCTTTAAAAAAAAGAGAGTTAAGATCTTTTTTCTTTGAAGAGATAATAGCTGCAGCTTGAACCTTTTTAATTACTTCTCGCGCGATATCAGTTCTAGAGGCATGGACCCGAGCTATTATGTCCCCTTCATTCAAGTATGAACCTAAAGGTTGAATTTGATCCAATCCAACGGAAGGGTCCACAATGTCATTTTGAACTCGTCTACCACCTCCTAGAGTAACAATGGTATTACCTAAATCGTGCCCATGCCACGCATTTAAATAACCTGGTTTTAGTGTAGGAATTTCTGTGATGACTGTAGCCTCCGGTAAAAACCTATTCCAATTATCTGTAAATTTTATAGGACCACCTAGTGCTGAAACCATTCGTCCAAAAACTTCAAGCGCGCTTCCATTAGAAATCAGATCTTGAAATTTCTTTTCAACTTGTTTTCCACTAATTCCTTGATGCTTTGTTAAGAAACTTGCTAGCTTTATTGAAACTTCAGCCAATTTGCTGTTATTGGCTTGCCCACTTAAGACTTTTAATGCGTCACGAACTTCAACAGCATTCCCCATTGAAGGAGCCAAAGGTTGGGACATATCCGTTATTATTGCAGAAGTTTTACACCCAGCCTGGTTTCCTGTTTCGACCAAAGAATTTGCCAAGGCCTCAGCATCTTTCAGATTTGTCATAAAAGCGCCAGAACCGCACTTCACATCTAGAACCAAACCGTCCAAACCTGCTGCCAATTTCTTAGACAAAATAGATGCGGTTATTAAATCCAGACTTTCGACAGTTGCAGTAACATCTCTTATACCGTAAAGACGCTTGTCAGCAGGAGCTATATCGTTATTTGCACTGACTATTGCACAACCAATTTCTGAAACAATATTTTTAAATTTTTCAACTTCAATATTTACACTTACGCCGGGAATAGCTTCCAATTTATCGAGCGTGCCCCCTGTGTGGCCTAGACCACGACCCGATATCATTGGTACGTAAACTCCTGCAGCTGCCAACAAAGGAGCTAAGATCAAAGAAACACAGTCACCTAACCCACCTGTCGAGTGTTTATCCAGAACGGGGCCATCTACGTCCCATGAGAGCGTCTTTCCACTATCCCGCATAGCAAGAGTTAAATCTTTTCGTCCTCGTACATTTAAACCTTTCAGACAGACTGCCATTGCGAAGGCTGCACCTTGTGCATCGGATACTGAAAAATCTGCAAGTCCTGTGCAAAAATTATTCAGTGCTGCAGTGCTTGGAGTCTCGCCTGCTTTTACCAGAGATATTAGTTCGCTTGGCTGCAATGCTTAATCCATATGACTTTGCGTGAAAACTCCAGGTAACAAATCTCTTACGGTGTACTTTTCTTCATCACCAGCTAAGTTTGACAAAGTCACGATCACGTCAGGATCTGCAAATTCGGCAATCTTTTGCCGACAACCGCCACAGGGTGGCACTGGTTTAGAGCCATTAGCGATGACATACACCTCTAAAATCTTACTTTCACCAGCAGCAATCATGGCAGCAATAGCACCAGCTTCGGCGCATGTACCTTCCGGGTAAGCCACGTTCTCTACATTTACACCAGAGAATATCTGACCACTCTCAGATTTTATTGCTACCCCAACCTGAAATTTAGAATATGGTGCATAAGCATTCTTTTGAACTTTTAAAGCAGCATCTCTTAGCATCTTAACTCGATCTTTTATTCGAACCTACATTATGAAGTAAAATGACCTGGTGCAATAAATTATATTTTTATGGCGACTTGTCCGTTTTTTTGTTTAATATCCAAAAAAAACACTTTAATATAAAATTTAGTTTAACGTTAAACTATTTTGTGGGGATAGATGGCCAAAAATTCAAAAGACGCCGTGCGTAACGCTGCTTTAGATTATCATGCGCTACCAAAACCGGGTAAACTTGAGATTAGAGCTACAAAGCCTATGGCTAATGGGCGCGACCTAGCTCGGGCCTACTCTCCCGGCGTAGCAGAAGCTTCAATTGCGATCGAAAATAATCCAGATAATGCAGGTAAATATACGTCTCGGGCTAATTTAGTAGCAGTGGTAACTAATGGTTCAGCTGTACTCGGATTAGGAAATATAGGAGCTCTGGCTTCAAAACCTGTAATGGAGGGAAAAGCAGTTCTATTTAAAAAATTTGCTGACATTGACTGTTTTGATTTAGAGGTAAACGAAAGTGATCCGGCAAGGCTTGCGGATATTATTTGTGCTCTTGAACCAACTTTTGGTGCTGTTAACTTAGAAGATATCAAAGCACCTGATTGCTTTGAGGTTGAGAGAATTTGTCGGAACAGAATGAAAATTCCTGTTTTCCATGACGACCAACACGGAACGGCTATCGTAGTCTGTGCAGCTGCTAAAAATGCACTTCTAGTTGCGAAAAAACATTTTAAAGACGTTAAAATAGTTTCTACCGGGGGAGGCGCTGCAGGCATTGCCTGCCTTAATATGCTTGTTAAGCTAGGTGTTAAGAAAAAGAATATATGGCTCTGCGACAAGCATGGATTAGTTTACGCGGGTAGAACAATAGATATGAACTCTGAAAAATCCGCTTTTGCTCAGAAAACTAATTTGAGATCTTTGGAACAAGTAATCGAAAATGCAGATATGTTTCTAGGGCTATCAGGCCCTAATGTTTTAAAGCCTGCTTTGGTAAAAAAAATGAATGCAAAACCAATTATTTTTGCTTTGGCTAATCCAAGTCCCGAAATAATGCCAGACATTGCTCGTAAAGCCGCTCCCGATGCTATTATAGCCACGGGAAGGAGCGATTTCTTCAATCAGGTAAATAATGTTTTATGTTTTCCATTTATTTTCAGAGGGGCGCTCGACGTAGAAGCGACGGAAATAAACGACGAGATGCAACTGGCGTGTATTAACGCAATAGCGGAAATAGCTCGAACGACTACTAGTGCGGAGGCGGCGGCGGCATATCAAGGCGAAGCTTTAACATTTGGTCCAGAATACTTGATACCTAAACCTTTTGATCCAAGACTTTCAGTTGTGGTACCGACCGCTGTTGCTCAAGCAGCAATGGAAAGTGGCGTTGCAAAAAAACCAATTTCAGATTTAGAGAGCTATAAGGACAAATTGAAGGAAGGCGTTTTCAAGTCTGCACTCCTCATGCGCCCCGTTTTTGAAACTGCAAAAAAAGTGAAGAGAAAGATTGTTTTTGCAGAAGGTGAAGACGAGCGTGTTTTAAGAGCTGCTCAAGCCATTTTAGAGGAAACTAGTGAGCAACCAATCCTAATTGGCCGTCCGTCAGTTCTTGAACAGCGCTGTGAACGTCTTGGTCTAGTTATCCGTCCCGATATAGATTTTGAAATAGTTAATCCTGAGGACGACCCTCGCTACCGGGACTATTGGACAAGCTATCATGAAAAAATGTGTAGGCGCGGTATTACTCCGGACTTAGCCAAAGCAATAATGCGGACTAATACGACGGCGATTGCGGCAGTAATGGTGCACCGCGGTGAGGCTGATAACTTAATTTGCGGAACTTTTGGCGAATATAGATGGCATTTAAAATACGTGGAACAAATGTTAGGAGCGCCAGACTGTATGCCACATGGCGCACTTTCTATGATGATACTCGAAGATGGACCACTGTTTATTGCCGATACTCATATCAACACAGAACCCACGCCAGAACAAATCACTCTCTCTGTTTTGGGAGCGGCGCGGCACGTTCAAAGATTCGGTGTGAAGCCCATTATTGCATTATGTGCTCGTTCTCAATTTGGCAATATTGAAGGCGGCACAGGAAAACGAGCCAGAGAGGCTCTAAAGCTCTTGAATGAAATGGATTTAGATTTCCAATATGATGGAGAAATGAATATTGATACTGCTTTAGATCCAGTT
>CAYMIR010000063.1:0-7961 GCA_964390655.1 uncultured Marinovum sp. | reverse complement strand
AGCTATTTCGTAGGGCGACATTGAAGCATCTCCAACGCATATGCATTTATAATCATTGCCATAAGTTCGAATTATTTCGTCTGTCGGTATTTGCTCTGTCCACCTTCTTTGATTATTTTTCCAGACACCCTCATAAATACAGTTGTGGAAGTAAAAATATTCTAAATGCTTAAATTCACTCCTGGCAGCGGAAAAAAGCTCTTCGACTAGTTTTATATAAGGGTCCATTGAGCCACCAACATCCAAAAAGAGTAAAACTTTCACTGCATTTCGCCGCTCTGGGCGGGTTTTTACATCCAAATAGCCATTTTCCGCTGTTGACTGGATTGTTTTATCAATATCTAGCTCTTCTTCTGCACCATCTCGTGCCCATTTTCGTAGTCTTTTCAATGCAACTTTGATATTTCTTGTTCCTATTTCGATAGTGTCATCCAGGTTTTTGAAATTTCGTTTATCCCAAACTTTGACAGCTTTTTTATGGCGACTTTCATTTTGACCAATTCTTATTCCTTCTGGATTGTATCCGTATGCACCAAAAGGGCTTGTTCCCGCGGTTCCTATCCATTTATTACCGCCTTGGTGTCGTGCTTTTTGTTCCTCCAGGCGTTTTTTCAATGTCTCCATTAGTTTTTCAAACCCGCCTAAAGATTTAATTTCTGCCATTTCTTCTTCGCTTAAGTGTTTTTCGGCTAATTTTTTTAACCAGTCGCCAGGTAACTCTGCTTTATTAATAATTTCTTCTAAAGAAAGCTCATCTAAACCATTGAATGTATGAGAAAAAGCTATATCAAATCGATCAAGGTGCCTTTCGTCTTTTACCATGATTGTACGAGCCAGAATATAAAAGTTTTCGATTTCATAGGTGCCAATATTTTTGCTCAAGGCCTCCAGAAAAGTTAAGTATTCCCTGAGACTTACGGGAATCCCGGATTTGCGTAAATTATCGAAAAATTTAATGAACATTGATTTACAGAAAATTCCGGTGGATTATTAGTGTGATAATTAGCGAGACCAAAGCAAATGCGATGGCATAACCAGTGGCGTAAAAGGCCACGTCCAAAACTGAGCCTTTTCTTTTTCTTGCCGTCCTTGCTCCTATGAGGGCGCCTATTAATGCTGCGATTAGATACATTTTTTTCCTAAAGTATTAATTTCAAGGACTAGCGCTCATTTCTTGCAATGAAGGCGAGCCGTTCAAAGAGCTGAACGTCTTGTTCATTTTTTAAAAGTGCTCCATGCAATTTTGGCAATGCTGATGAACTATCTCGGCGCAAGTCTTCTGGCTTTAAATCGTCGGCAAGCAATAGTTTCAACCAATCTAATACTTCTGAAGTTGAGGGCTTTTTCTTCAGACCAGACTGCTCTCTAATTTCGAAAAATTGGGTTAAAGCCGTCGAAAGAAGATTATCTTTTATGTTAGGGTAATGAACTTTTACTATTTTCCGCAAAGTTTCCTGGTCTGGAAATTTTATGTAATGAAAGAAACACCTTCGCAAAAACGCATCCGGCAATTCTTTTTCATTATTTGAGGTAATTATTACAACTGGTCGTTGTTTAGCAGAAATGGTTTGCCCAGTTTCGTATACATAAAAAGCCATTTTATCTAGTTCTTGAAGAAGATCGTTTGGAAACTCAATGTCCGCCTTATCTATTTCGTCAATGAGCAAAACAACTTTTTGCTTACTTTCAAAGGCGTCCCAAAGTTTGCCTTTTCGAATGTAATTTGAGACATCATTTACGCGCTCGTCACCTAGCTGGCTGTCTCGTAATCTCGATACTGCGTCATATTCATAAAGTCCCTGTTGGGCTTTAGTTGTAGATTTTATATTCCATTCTAGCATTTCTAAATTTAAGCCAAGGGATACTTGTTTTGCGAGTTCCGTTTTGCCTGTTCCTGGTTCTCCTTTAATTAAAAGGGGTCGTTCCAAAGTAACGGCAGCGTTTACTGCGATCATTAAATCTTCAGTAGCTATATAATTATCTGTGCCGTTAAATTTCATATTAAACCTCATTTTGAATGATATGTGAAAATAACCAAATAAACGAAAATCTTCAATCTTTTGATTTGGCTAGTGACAAATTACCCTAGGTAGTTTAACTCGACCCTACAGGGATATAAAGATGAACGTAAAGAGAGGTCTGCATGTCCAATCTTGAAACGCTTGAGGGGAGGGTGATTATGAAGCCTGAAGTTTTTCTGGCAGATGATTATAGACCGGCTGAGGATGAGCCGTTTATGAACGACCGCCAACTGGAATATTTTAAACGTAAGTTATTAATTTGGAAAGCAGATTTAATGTCTGATAGTAAGGATACCATTGAGGGTCTTCAGGACAGTACTCGAAATATACCTGACATAGCAGACAGAGCTAGTGAGGAAACAGATCGCGCTTTAGAACTACGAACAAGAGACCGTCAAAGAAAGCTTGTTGCCAAAATTGATTCTGCATTACGGCGTATTGACGAAGGGGAGTACGGGTACTGTGAAAAAACAGGAGATCCAATTTCTCTTAGAAGATTAGACGCCAGACCGATCGCTACTATGACTTTAGAGGCTCAAGAAAAACACGAGCGTAAAGAAAAAGTACACCGAGACGAATAGTGCTTTGTTAGCTTGGGTCTGTTCGCCTAAATCTTATCGATTGGGTGAGTTTTGAGCATAATAGTTTGTTGAAAATTGCAGTAATTGGAGCAGGTGTTTCTGGACTAAGTGTTGCCAGCCTCTTAGGTGCGGCTGGTCACAAAGTGCACGTGTTTGAGAAAAGTGAAAAAATTAGAGAAATAGGAGCGGGAATACAGATTTCGCCAAACGGTTTCTGTGTACTGAAAGAACTAGGTCTTTCTGAAAATATTATCAAAAATTCTATTTATAATAATTCGGTTTTAATATGTGATTATCACAAAGGTAAAAAATTACTGCAATTTGATCAAAGGTCTGTTTTAGGGAATAAAGACTTTCGGCTCATGCATAGGGCAGACTTAGTCAAAATTTTATATCGTTCAGCTCTAAGTAATAAAGTAACTTTCAAATTGGGCTATGACGCTGACGCGAAATCATTAAGTAATCAATATTCTTTTGTAATTGCAGCCGATGGGGTGCATTCAAAAACAAGAGCGTTACTAAACCCTATTCAAAGTAAAAATAGCAGATCTGACTACTTTGCCTGGCGTTCCATTGTACCCAATAAAATAACACACCACGACGGTGTAAGATTAACTGTCGCGCCGAATAAACATATTGTTTCTTATCCTGTAAGGGGCCGTGATCAATTAAATCTAGTTTTGATCCAAGAAGCTGAAAATAAAGAAATTTTTGAGTGGGGTATGACGGAGAGCCCAGAAGAAATAAAACGCCTTTTTTCTGAATTTGGAGGCGATTTGAGAGAAGCTTTGGACTCAATTACAACAGTCCACAAGTGGGGTTTAAGTTCTCACGATATTCCATTTAATTGGGCGAATGGTAATATATTTTTGATTGGAGACGCGTTGCACCCAATGCTTCCATTTCTGGCCCAAGGAGCAAACTCTGCTTTAGAAGATGCATTTATTTTAGCGAAGTTAATAACATTTCTAGATGCCAGTGAGGCTGCTGATAAATATATTGAGATAAGAAAACCGCGTTTGTTACGGTTAATGAAACAGATCAAAAATAATGCGTGGAAGTTTCATTTAGAACATAGTTTTTTTAGGGCCTGCACACATGGCGGTTTACGTTTCCTGGATAAAAGTTTCCCCCTGTCAGCAAGTTTACCTTTTCGGTGGCTATATAATTATGATGTTACCAAATTAAACATTTAATTCGATCCAAATTGGAACATGGTCGGACGGCTTCTCGCGCCCCCTTACGTCGCTATCAATTTTGCAATCAGTTAACATGTCCGCGCAGTTAGGAGACAAAAGAAAATGATCAATCCTAATACCATCATTTCGATCCCAAGCACCCGCTTGGTAATCCCAGAAACTATAATGACCAGGACCATCATTGCACGCCCTGAATGCATCTGAAAAACCCAAATTTAAAATTTTGCGATATTTTGCTCGGCTTTCCAGTTTGAACAAGGCGTCGTTTTGCCATACTTTTGGTGTTGCAGCGTCTTCTGTTTGAGGAATAATATTGAAGTCACCTGCCATTAATGACGTCTGCTCAGATCGAAGCAACTCTTGTGCTCGTAGATAAAGTCTATCCATCCAGGCTAATTTATAATCATATTTTGGTCCAGGGAGAGGGTTTCCGTTTGGAAGGTACAAGCAGCAGATTGTTATATCATTTGAGGCGCAAATGGTTCCTTCAATCCATCTGGCTTGTTCATCGCTTTTGTCGCCCGGTAATCCGCGCCTAATTTCTCTTAAAGGATATTTTGATAAAATTGCTACGCCGTTGAAGGACTTTTGTCCGTGAGTTTCAACATTATATCCTAAATCTTCAAAAGTTTCTTTTGGAAAAGCCTCATCTACTGATTTGATTTCCTGAAGTAGTACTACATCTGGGTTGGACTCTTTCAGCCAATTAATTAGAGCAGGTGTTCTGGCTTTGATGCCGTTAATGTTGAAGCTTGCTATTTTCATGAAAAAGATTTCAAATTGAGAAACTGGTCCCGCATCCGCAAGAGGAACTCGCATTAGGGTTGTCGATAACAAAACGGGCGCCAATCAATTCTTCAGAAAAGTCTATTGTGGCATTAGCCAGAAAGGGTAGTGAAGTACTATCGATAAAAACTTTGCTACCTTCTTTCTCTAAGATCAGATCATCTTCATGTTTTGTATCCAATTCTATATTATATTGAAAGCCGGAGCATCCACCACCTTCAACGGCTACACGTAAGCCCTTTTCAGAACTTGCTGGAATAATTTCAGCCAGCCTTTCAAAAGCACGATTTGTAACTTTCGGCGGAAGCTGCATTTTTATCTCCATTTTAATAAACATAGATAGCAATAAAGAACACTTAGAATTATATAAAGACTGTAGAAACTATAAACAAGGAAATATCTATGACGCTTGCTCGATTTGCTGCCGATCCAAGCTTTGAAAAAAATGTTTCAAACCATAGATATTTTAGTGAAAGGGAGAGTGATTACCGCTCTTGTTACCAGAGAGATCGCGATCGTATTTTACATTGTTCAGCTTTCCGGAGATTAAAACATAAAACTCAAGTTTTTGTAGAGGATGAAGGTGATTACTTTCGTACTCGGTTGACGCATACCCTCGAAGTTGCCCAGGTTGCTAGAACTATAAGCACAGCGTTAGACCTCAATTATGATTTATCGGAGGCAATCGCCCTCGCGCATGATTTAGGACATACTCCATTTGGTCATACTGGTGAGGAAGCTCTTGACGAATTGATGGTTAAATATGGTGGATTTGATCATAATGCGCAGGCATTAAGAATAGTTACCAAACTAGAGCAACATTATGCTGATTTTGATGGGCTTAACCTCACGTGGGATACGTTAGAGGGAATTGCGAAGCATAATGGTCCGGTTAAAGAACCAATACCATTTGCACTTAGGCAATATAATGCTGCTCAAAATCTTAGATTGTGTAGTTTTGCGAGCGCAGAAGCTCAGGTTGCTGCTATTTCAGATGATATCGCTTATAACAGTCATGACTTACATGATGGGCTACGAGCAAAACTATTTACAGATGATGACATAAAGTGCTTACCATTAATTGAAAAATGTTACGATGAAGTTGATAAAATTTATCCCAATTTAGATCAATATAGGCGTAGACACGAGGCTCTACGCCGTTTTTTTGGTGTTTTGGTTGAGGATGTAATCTCCAGGTCAAAAAATATTATCTCGGAGCTTTCACCCAGTTCGATAGAAGATATTCGAAATGCTAGTGAGCCGGTAGTTCGATTTTCAGATGAAACACTTTTAGCTATAAAAGAAATAAAAACATTTTTATTCAATAATATGTATCGTTCTCCTGAAGTAATTGAGATGCGAAAATTAGTTACTTTTAAATTAAAAAATCTATTCAAAAAATATATTGCTGATCCCAATTATCTGCCCTCTGATTGGAAACAAAAATCTGATCTAGCATCTAATAAAACAGAGCTGGCGAGATTGGTTGCTGATTATATTTCCGGGATGACTGATCGGTATGCATTAACTCAATACGGTAAATTATTTGACAAAGAATATCCGTAGATTAGCAAAATAAAGGTAATTAACTTAATTAGTGTGGCTTAATCTTGACGTAGCTGCAGACCCTGTTAAACCGCAAAATAGAGGAAAAAAGGTTAATGGATCTCTTTTACACAGTAAGACAGCATGTGCTGAGTGAACTTGATAGCATGGTCGCTGCTGGAGAACTCCCCGCTGGTCTGGATATGAACAGCGTGGCAGTCGAGCCTCCTAGAGATCCTTTGCACGGTGATATGGCCACTAACGCAGCTATGGTTCTGTCTAAAAGAGCAAAAATAAACCCAAGGGAAATTGCTGAAAACCTAGCAAATCGATTATCAAGCTTAGACATTATTGAAGACTCACAAGTTGCTGGGCCTGGTTTTCTAAATCTTCGAATTAACACTGAGGCTTGGCAATTAATCTTAAATAAAATTTTAGAGTTGGGGAATGCCTATGGTCGAACAGGGTTGGGTAACAATTCGCGCGTCAATGTTGAATTTGTTTCTGCCAACCCAACGGGTCCACTTCATGTTGGGCACACTCGTGGAGCCGTTTTTGGAGATGCTCTGTCAGAATTATTAAGTTTTGCTGGATATGAAGTCACACGTGAGTATTACATAAATGATGGGGGATCTCAGGTCGATGCATTAGCTAGGTCAGTCTACCTTCGGTATCTCGAGGCTCATGGTCAGGATATTGCCTTCGAAGATGGTACATATCCGGGTGATTATCTTATTCCAGTGGGAAAAGCGCTAAAAGACAAAGTTAATTCTGATTACTTAGATAAGCCAGAGCATTACTGGTTGGACGAAGTTCGTAAATTTTCTACAGATGCTATGATGAAACTGATAAAAGCTGACCTCGCCGCATTAGGGATCAAGATGGATAACTTTTTTTCAGAAAAATCTTTATACGGTGGCGGCAAAATTGAGGAAGCAATTGAAAGTCTGAAAAGTAAAGATTTAATATATGAAGGAATTTTGGATTCTCCAAAGGGTAAGAAAGTAGATGACTGGGAGCCCAGGGTTCAAACTTTATTTAAATCTACTTCTCATGGCGATGATGTAGATCGACCTATAAAAAAGTCTGATGGAGCTTGGACTTACTTCGCCCCGGACATTGCTTACCACTTTGATAAAGTAGAGCGAAATTTTGACCAATTGATCGATATTTTTGGGGCTGATCATGGTGGATATGTCAAGCGAATGAAGGCCGCCGTTTCTGCGCTTTCAGATGACAAGGTCAAATTTGATATTAAATTAACCCAACTAGTGAAGTTGTTCAAACGAGGAGAGCCATTTAAAATGTCGAAAAGGGCAGGGACATTTGTTACCTTGCGTGATCTAGTGGATCAAGTTGGCTCTGACGTAACTCGTTTTGTCATGCTAACACGAAAAAATGATGCCCCATTGGACTTTGACTTTGAAAAGGTACTTGAGCAAAGCAAAGATAATCCTGTTTATTACGTTCAGTATGCCAGTGCTAGGATACATAGTGTGTTTCGAAAAGCTAAAGAAGTAGGAATCTATTTTGATGAGGAGCAGGCGAGATATGAAACATTTAGCAAAATTACGCACGAAGCAGAAATTAAAATTGCGAAGAAGTTAGCCGAGTGGCCTCGACTTGTTGAAATCTCTGCCAAAACTCATGAGCCCCATCGTATAGCTTTCTACCTTTATGAGCTAGCAAGTGATTTTCATAGTTTATGGAATAAGGGCAATGAAAATGATGGGCTAAGATTTATACAAGAAAACGACCACGAAGCAACTAATACAAAAATGGCCATGATTTCAGCTGTTTTAGTTGTTATTTCCTCAGGTCTTGGTATT
>CAYMIR010000062.1:0-8069 GCA_964390655.1 uncultured Marinovum sp. | reverse complement strand
TTTTAATTAGTGCTTTTTTTTTACGACAGTCTATCGGACCAATAAGAATAATTGCAGTCATTCTTGGCTTCTTAGGAATTTTACTTGTCTTAGGTAATAACGCCAATGAGTTTAGCTACATTAGTTTATTACCTGCTATCGGGGGATTTTTTTATGCTTGTGGATCAGTAGCGACAAGGCAGTTGTGCATGGGAGAGACGACATTTTCTATGCTCGCCGCTCTCCTTATCATTCAAGCTTGCATAGGTTTTATGGCAATCTTTTGCTTGTCAATATTTGGATTTGATGCACCTTTGGGTGCTGATGGTTTTATCTTAAGAACATGGGCCTGGGAAATGTCTTCTTTTATTTGGTGGGTAGTTCTACAAGCTGTGGGGGCAACCATCGGTGTGGGCTTAATATTCAAGGCTTATCAGATAGGTGAAGCTTCTTATGTTTCTATTTATGAGTATTCGGTATTTATTTTTGGTCCCACTTTTGCTTGGCTGTTAATGGATCAGCCAATATCCATATTACAATTATTAGGTATAACCTGTATTACTTTCGCTGGTGTATTGATAGCCGTTCGTTCGGGTTAAAAACTACCTCACGCGATGGCCTGTCGCTCCGTCAAAAATTAAAACATCACTTTCTTTATAACCAACCGATACTTTCGTACCTGGGTTTATCTTATCATCACTTTTTGTCTCAACAGTTAAACTCTCACCAGTTGGAGTTTTTAAGTAATCGTAGGAGACGCCCCCTAGTCTTTCCCTAAACTCAATATATAATTCAGACTTCTCGTCTGGAAATACTTCAAGATTCTGAGGTCTTATGCCAACCTCAAGAGAAGTTTTCGATTTATCTGCGTCAATGTTTACTGGTACAATTTTATTACCTAAGGCGGGTATTATTAGGTTTTTATTCTTTATTTCTGCTCGGAAAAAATTAGTACTTGGGGATCCTATGAATCCGGCAACAAATCTATTATTTGGATTTTTATAGAGTTCCATTGGTGAACCAGACTGCTCGACGTTCCCATCTCTCAATACTATTATTTTGTCTGCTAAAGTCATCGCCTCAACCTGATCATGGGTCACATAGATCATTGTTGCTCCAATTTCTTTATGTAGCCGCGCAATTTCAATCCGCATCTCTACCCGGAGTTCTGCATCAAGATTTGAGAGAGGTTCATCAAATAGAAAAACTTTGGGGCCACGAACTATAGCCCGCCCAATCGCAACCCTCTGCCTCTGTCCTCCTGATAAAGCTTTGGGTTTTCTTGTCAAAAAATTTTCGAGGCGTAATATCTTGCTCGCCTCTTGAACTTTGGATTTTATTTCAGTTTTAGAGTGACCAGTCATTTTTAATCCGAAGCCCATATTTTCAGCAACCGTCATGTGAGGATATAGTGCGTAGCTCTGAAATACCATTGCTATACCCCGATCAGCAGGGTCAATCCTGGTCACATCACGGCCCCCAATCTCGATACTTCCCTCTGTTACTTCTTCCAGTCCAGCAACCATCCTTAGAAGAGTTGATTTACCACATCCTGATGGGCCCACAAATACGCAGAATTCACCATTTGAAATGTTAAGATCAACGCCATGTATTACCTCAAGATTGTCATATTTCTTTTTAACATTATTCAATTTCACATCTGACATTTAATTTTCCTACTATTTTTAGAATTGCCAGGCTGTTGCATCAGCACAAATTTTTTGGGCAGTTTTTTCAATTATCGTTTTGAACTCTTTCAGCGAACTTATGTCGTGTCTGCTTGTTGATGTAGCAATGGATAAGGCGCCAATTAAAGTTCCATTCTCAGCGCATATAGGTGCTGCAATGGAAATGATACCCTTTTCGTGTTCCTCGCGATCAAAAGCTATGCCCGATTGCTGTATTTCTTTAAGCTCGACATAAAGTGTTTCCGGAGAGGTGTGAGTATTTTCAGTATACGCATGATATGACTGCTGCTTTAATGTAATTTCAAGGCGCTTACTACCTATGAAAGCTAGCATGGCCTTCCCAACACCCGTACAGTAAGCTGGTGCGACTTCACCTATCCCAGCTAAGGTTTCATATTGGTTAGTAGACAATATTTTATCGACAAATATTACCTGACCATTATCTAGTTGAGCAAGATGAACAGCTTCTTTTACATTTTGCGCTAAATCTAAAACATGTTGCCTAGCAATAGGTGCCAATGATGCTGTTTTCCATGCTGCATGGGCGAGAGTAATTAAACGAACCCCTAAAGCATATGTGCCAGACTCTTTGTCAAAATTGAGGAGGTTTTGGTTTACTAATGTTTGAGCCAAACGAAAAACTGTGGGTTTTGGATAATCGCTTTCTTCCAGAATTTCATTGAATTTGAGTGGCTTGCCATGTTTAGCAACGATATCAAGAACGCTCAACGCTTTGCCTACTGTACCTCCCGCTTCGGCTACTTTGTTCATCTGTCTATTCTTACTTCTCTCATTGACAACATCTTCGATTCCACCAATAGTATCACTAGTTGAGACTTAGTTTCAATATTTGAGACTAATTTCACATTTGAATAGGAACTATGGGAGGTTAGAATGTTCCGTATAAAATCTACTTTAGCGGCAAGTGTCGCTTCATGTGCATTATTTGTTTCATCTTCATTTGCTGGTGAGCTAGTGTTTAATACTGATGCTTCTGATGCAGCACCAAAGGCTGCGATGGAAGCGATCGTTGCGGGCTTCGAGAAAGAAAATCCGGACATAACAGTTAAAATTAATACGTTCGACCATGAGGGTTATAAAACTTCAATTCGAAACTTTTTAACAGCAGACGCGCCAGATCTGGCTAACTGGTATGCAGGCAATAGAATGCTTCCTTACGTAAACGCAGGTTTATTTGAGCCAGTTGACGACGTTTGGGACCAGAACGGTTTACGAGATAGTTTGGGTTCTGCTGAAGCCTCTATGACAATCGACGGAAAGCTTTGGGGAGTTCCCTATACATACTATCAGTGGGGCGTATATTATAGAAAAGATATTTTTGACTCTAATGGCATTTCAGCTCCAAGTAATTGGAATGAACTCATAGCTGCTGGTGAAAAACTGAAATCTGCTGGGGTAACACCGATTACTATTGGAACGAAGTATAGATGGACTGCTGCCGGTGTGTTTGATTACATAAACTTGCGCACAAATGGTTATGACTTCCATATGGCTTTAACTAAAGGAGAAGTCGCTTGGACAGATGATCGAGTTCGTGCAACGATGACGAATTGGAAACAATTGATTGATGCAGGCTTTTTCCTAGAAAATAATGCGGCCTATAGTTGGCAGGAGGCACTTGCACCTATGGTTCAAGGTGACGCTGCCATGTACGTTATGGGTAATTTCGCTGTAGCTCCCCTTAGAGAAGCGGGTTTGTCAGATGATCAGTTAGGGTTTTTTCAATTTCCGGTCATAAATCCGGACATTCCTTTAGGTGAAGAGGCGCCAACAGATACTATACATATACCAGCTAATGCCAAAAATAAGGAAGATGCGAAGAAATTTCTTGCTTATTTAGCTAGAGCTGATGTCCAAACTGAAGTGAATGCAATTTTGGGTCAATTACCCATAAACAAGAATTCTAGCGTCGCTAACGATAAATTTTTGAAAGCTGGCCTGGAAATGTTGTCAAGCACAACTGGCGGTATTGCACAGTTTTTTGACCGAGATGCACCAGCTGCAATGGCTGATGCAGGAATGGATGGATTTGTCGAGTTTATGGCAAAGCCGGAGAGAATGGATGCTATTTTAGAACGGCTCGAAAAAGCTCGAAAGAAAATTTATAAATAGTATTAAAATAGGTTTGGCTAATTTAGATATTAGCCAAACCTTAATTATTTATTGAGGTCGATATGGTTAGGTTTTGGAAACGAAATCAGCGCTCATTGGCTCCATTCCTGTTTTTGGCACCGGGGATATTTATGTTCTTAGTGTATGTAATTATCCCAATATTTCAGTCGATAAATATTTCTTTCTATGAATGGGACGGGCTGGGAGAAGCCACCTATATCGGTTTTGGTAATTACATAGAGCTGATCGATGATGAAGCTTTTTATACTTCTTTAAAAAATAACGTTATCTGGCTTATATTATACCTTCTTGCAATCCCTGCAGGATTATTTGTCGCACTATTTCTAAACCAAACGACCACTGGTATTCGAATTTACAAATCTCTGTTTTTTTTCCCATTTGTAATATCGCAAGTCGTTGTCGGTTTAGTATTTTCGTGGTTTTATGATCCTAGCTATGGATTGATGAATATAATTCTTATGGCTTTAGGCGCTGATGCGATACCAGTACTAGCTGATGAAAAATACGTGACTTATGGAATAATTGCAGCAGGGCTTTGGCCTCAAACAGCTTACTGTATGATTTTATATTTAACGGGCCTTAACTCTGTTGATCCTGAGCAAATTGAGGCAGCCAGGCTTGATAATGCACGTGGCTTTAAAATGCTCTGGTATGTTATTTTGCCACAGCTCAGGCCAGCTACATTTATTGCTTTGGTTGTTACTGTTATTGGTGCTCTGCGGTCCTTTGATTTGATCTCAATAATGACGGATGGCGGCCCATGGGGTTCCAGCCAGGTTTTAGCTTTTTACATGTATGAGCAGGCGTTTTCGGAATATGGTTTTCGCATGGGTTATGGCGCAGCGATAGCCGTTGTGCTTTTTTTAATCATGATGATTTATATAATTGGTTTTTTGTGGAAAATGTACCGCGATGAAAGGAGCTTGTGACAGTGTTTCCGACTCCAATTAATCAGACATCTATTGCTACACAAATTATTTACAAAGTTGCCCTTCCTTTAGCGTTGCTGATATGGCTCCTACCGTTACTGGCGGTTGCTATAACTTCAATTAGATCAGCAGGTGATATCACGTCTGGGAATTATTGGGGCTGGCCCACAAGTTTCAATTTTATTGAGAATTATTCAGCAATTTTTCAAAATACCCCAATCGGTAAATATATTTGGAATAGTTTTCGAGTTACCATTCCGACGGTTATTGGTGCAGTTGCTTTAAGCTGTATGACCGGGTTCGCGCTTGGTGTTTATCGGTTCAAAGCGAATATCGCTGTATTTTTTATGTTTGTTGCTGGGAATTTTATCCCGTTTCAAATTTTAATGGTGCCTGTAAGAGACCTGACCGTCAATATGGGGATGTATAACACAACCAGTGGTCTTGCACTCTTCCACATAGCCTTTCAAACTGGTTTTTGTACTTTGTTTATGCGTAATTTTATAAGGGCGTTACCATTTGAGCTAATAGAGTCAGCAAGGGTCGAGGGAGTTAGTGAAGTTCGTATTTTTTGGTTTATTGTTGTTCCTTTAATGCGTCCCGCTATAGCCGCTTTGAGCGTTCTGATTTTTACATTTATATGGAATGATTATTTTTGGGCTCTTGTGCTCACTCAAGGTTCCGACAGTCAGCCAATAACTGCAGGTTTGTATTCTTTAAATGGTCAGTGGGTTTCTGCTTGGCATTTGGTGTCGGCTGGTTCAATAGTCGCGGCCCTTCCGCCTGTTCTTATGTTTTTTCTAATGCAACGCCACTTTATTGCAGGATTAACATTGGGGGCGGTAAAGTAATGGAACTTTACCACATTAACTCAAGCACACAAAGCATTGTTATAAAGTCTGAAAATCATTCCATGCCTGCAATTATCTACTGGGGAAAAAAATTAGGAGCCGAAATTGATTTAAGGCAAATGGACACAACAGCGTGTTATGACTTGGCTGGTGGAATGATTGATGCTGTTATTCCTATTGATATTTTTCCTCAGTGTGGAGATAGCTTTGCGGGTCACGCCGGATTAAAAATTAGATCTAAGACAGGCATTAAATTATATCCTAAGTTCAGATTATGTAGTGTCGAAGCTACTAATTCAAAGTTTTCGTGTGTAGTTTCAGATGATAAACTTGGGTTGGTTTATAATGCAAGTTTGTGGGCTGATGTTTACAGTGATGTGATAGTCTCATCTGCGGAGTTAAAGTGTAAAGGTCCAGTAATTGTCGATTGGTTTTCGGCACCAGTTGTACCCATTGATGATTTTGCATTGGAACTTGTTGAGTTTTCTGGTCGATGGACAAAAGAACTTCAAATGAACCACGTGCAATGGTTGCCTGGAGCCCGTGTACGAGATAATCCAACGGGACGATCGGGTCATGAACACTTTCCTGCTGTTTTCGTTATCGAGCAAAATAGTAACAACAATTCTGGAAAAGCGTATGGCCTACATTACGGTTGGTCCGGTGGTCATAAAATGGTGGCTGAAGAATTACCTGATGGTCGGCGGCAAATACAGATGGGTCACGCGAGCGGGTCATATCGAGAAGCTGATGTCACCTTTAAGACTGCGCCATTATACATGGCGTTTGGTGAAAATGGCCTAAACAGCGTTTCTACTCAATTTCAGAGATTTATATCAAGTAAACTCAAAAATAATCCCGCTAGTCGCAAGCCGCGGCCAATACATTTTAATTGCTGGGAGGCTGTGTATTTTAAACATAGTTTGGAAAAATTGAAAAATTTGGCTCAAACCGCCGCTGAACTAGGGGCAGAAAGATTTGTTCTTGATGATGGATGGTTTGGAAAACGCAACAACGATAAAACTTCGTTAGGTGATTGGAATGTTGATTATGAAAAATATCCAAATGGATTGTCTCCATTAATCGATCATATAAAAGATTTAGGTTTAGATTTTGGAATATGGTTCGAACCTGAAATGGTTAATAATCAAAGTGAGCTATATACTAATCATCCAGATTGGATTCTTGGTTTGCCTGACCAAAACTTGGGAAGAAATCAGCTAGTTTTAGATATGTCAAAGTCTGAGGTGATTGATTACCTCTATAACTGCATAAATGAAATTTTATCAAAGTATGAAGTAGATTATGTAAAATGGGACCACAACCGTGTTTTGCCTATAGTAGACGCCAAACAAACTTATGGACTTTATGAACTATTAGCTCGTTTAAATCGCTCTTATCCCAAACTTGAAATCGAAAGCTGCTCCTCTGGTGGTGGGCGTATGGATTTTGGTATTTTGGATTTCACTCAGAGACTTTGGTTGTCTGATAGTAATGATGCCGTCGAAAGAATGCAAATACAAAACACGTCTGCCATGTTTTTCCCGCCATCTGTAATTGGATGTCACGTTGGCCCAGGAAAATGTCATACAACAGGTCGAGAGATTGATATTTCGACTAGAGCTTGGGTTGCAGCTCAAGGACATCTGGGATTTGAGTTTGATTTGAATGAGCTCAATGATGATGAAAAGTTAACTTTAAAACAAGTAGCAAAATGGTGGAAAGGAAATCGATATTGGAGAATGGATGCTCTCAGGTATCGCCTTGATATGCCTGATCCTGCACTTCTGGGTGAATTACAGTTGTCACAAGACGGTGACAATTTTGTGGCTTTTATTTCTCAAGTGAACTCCTCCGCGCAGGCTTTGCCTCGTAAATTTAAACTTCCTCGTTTGAATAGAGGTTCATTATACGAAATTAAATTAGTAAATTATCAAGAGCGCGAAAATATTTCGCGAGGGGCGATGCCAATAAAAGATCAACACATCGAGGCCAGTGGTGAGATGATAAGGGAATTTGGTATTAGGTTGCCAATTACTAACCCACAAACTTTATGGGTTATTGAAGGAACTAAAAAGTGACAAAGAAACGTCGAAGCAGCTTGTGGTATGGAAACAAAGACCGCGACGGTTTTATACATCGATCCTGGATGAAAAACCAAGGGTTTCCTGACAATGCCTTTGATGGAAGACCGATAATTGGTATATGTAATACCTGGTCTGAGTTAACGCCATGCAACTCTAGCTTACGAGATCTTGCCGAAGGAGTTAAACGAGGTGTTTGGGAGGCTGGCGGCTTTCCAGTTGAATTCCCCGTTGTGTCTTTAGGTGAGACGCAAATGAAGCCTACAGCAATGCTTTTTCGAAATTTATTAGCAATGGATGTTGAGGAAAGTATACGCGCATATGGCATCGATGGTGTCGTACTTTTGGGTGGTTGCGATAAGACGACCCCTGGGCAACTAATGG
>CAYMIR010000061.1:3078-8146 GCA_964390655.1 uncultured Marinovum sp. | reverse complement strand
ATATCCCTAATTTCTGGATGTAACTCGCTACCAAAAGCAACTGCCACCTCTTGAAATCCACGGCAAATTCCAAAAATAGGCTGTCCGATTTCTACACAATTTCTGATAAGGGACAGACTGACGGCATCACGCCCTCTATCAAATTCTCCGTGAGCTTCAGTTTCCTTAATACCGTATTCGGATGGATGAACGTTTGGTCTACCACCAGTAAATAAAAAGCCATCACAGACCCTCATAAGCTCGTCTACGCTGACGAACCTTGGGTCCCCTGGAATGATAAGAGGAGTTGCATCACATAAATCAACGATTGCTTCACAATTCATTGTTCCAGATGCATGCACTGGATACTGATCATTAATCAGATAAAAATTTCCCATTATGCCAATTACTGGGCGTGACATTTCATAATCCCTCTCGTGGCCGTAATTAAACACATTTTGTATGATCCGTAAATGAACTGCCGTTGATTTCCTCTAAAAACAACGGGTTCATCGAGAAACTGTTCAACTATTAAGCATTTAAGCGAAAATAATCACAATTTACTTTTAAGTTCCAAACGCCATCTGTGCAGGATTGGCTCAGTATAACCAGAGGGCTGAGTCTCACCGCTAAATATTAAATCATACGCAGCTAGGAAAGCTTCAGTATCAAAAGAAGGCGACATAGGTCTATAATTCATGTCACTAGCATTTTGTGAGTCCACAATAGCTGCCATTTTCTTGAGCGTATTAACCACCAAATCATGATCCACGAAATTATGGCAAAGCCAATTACTCAAGCTCTGAGAGGATATTCTACAGGTTGCCCTGTCTTCCATCAGCTGCACATTGTCGATATCAGGAACTTTAGAACACCCAATCCCTTGATCAACCCAGCGAACAACATATCCCAAAATACCCTGGCAATTGTTTTCAATTTCACTTTGAATTTCGCTTTCCGTCAATTTTTCACCCGACTGTAAAGGTATCTGCAGCAAGTCGTCTAAGGATCTTTGCACAGCAAGTGACCTTATTTCATCTTGTCGATGTTGGACATTAATTTTGTGATAATGGGTCGCGTGCAAGGTGGCAGCTGTTGGTGACGGAACCCAAGCACAATTAGCGCCAGCCAGTGGGTGTTGTACCTTTTCGTTGAGCATGTCTGACATTTGATCAGGCATTGCCCACATGCCCTTTCCAATTTGGGCTCTTCCTTGCAATCCACATTTTAGACCTATTTCGACATTTCTGTTTTCATATGCCTGTATCCAGGTAGTGGTTTTCATATCGCTTTTTCGAAGCATGGGGCCAGCTTGCATACTTGTGTGAATTTCATCACCGGTACGATCTAAGAACCCAGTATTAATAAATACAACCCGCGATTTAGCAGCCCGGATACACTCAGATAAGTTAACAGATGTCCGGCGTTCCTCGTCCATTATACCCAGTTTTACAGTATTTGAAGGAAGCCCAAGTATATCTTCAACGAGCTCAAACGTCCGACATGCAAATGCCACTTCGTCTGGACCATGCATTTTAGGTTTTACAATGTAAACTGATCCGACAGACGAATTACCACCCTCACGATTTATGTCATGCAATGCTATTGTGACAGTGCACAAAGCATCAAGGAGACCCTCGAATACCTCATCACCATTTTGGTCGAGCACTGTTGGCGTAGTCATTAAATGGCCAACATTTCTTACCAACATTAAACTTCTACCCTTTAAAGTCGCATTACCCCCAGAGGGCAAGCAGTATGAAAAGTCGTCATTCAATTTTCGCGTGAAAGTTTTATCTCCCTTTGATATTTCCTCAGTCAGATTGCCTTTCATCAATCCAAGCCAGTTTCGATAAGCAATAATTTTGTCCGAAGCATCAACGGCAGAAATACTGTCCTCGCAGTCCATAATAGTTGATATAGCTGACTCAATCACGATATCCGAAATTCCAGCTAAATCGGACTGCCCAACTTCGCTGTTCCGATCAAATTCGATCCGTACATGTAAATCGTTATTGCGCAAAACTAAGCAAGTAGGTTGAAGAGGTTTTCCAACATATCCAATAAAACTATTTTCCGACTTTAACTGATTACCGGATAGAAAAAGACCACCATCCTTTACGGCCACCTCAGTGACCTTGCTCCAAGAACCATTAATTAGTGGAAAGGCGTCATCAAGGAATTTGCGACCCCATTGAATTACTTTTTGCCCCCTATTTTTATTATAGCCAATAGTTTTTTCGACTGGTTTTATCGCATCAGTCCCATAGAGAGCATCGTACAAAGAGCCCCAACGCGCATTTGCTGCATTTAATGCAAAGCGGGCATTCATAATTGGCACAACTAGCTGCGGACCTGCAATTTTTGATATTTCTGGATCTACCTGTTTAGTGTCGATGGAAAATGGCTCCTTCTCTGGTACGATGTAGCCAATCGAATATAAAAAGTTTTTGTAGTCAACGAAGTTGAATTCCTTATCCCTGTGTGCCCTGTGCCATTCATTTATTTTACGTTGAAAGTAAGTTCGCCTTTCCAACAGTTTCTTGTTTGTCGGAGTGAGCTCCTTAACCACTTTTGCAAGCCCAAACCAAAACCTATCTGCCGAAATAGATGTTTCCGGCAAAACCTCTTGCTCAATAAAATCACTAAATTCAGTTGAAATTTGTATTCCAAATTTGTTTTCTAAATGGATCATTTATGCACCCTGAACATCCTCAGGTTAGGATTTAGATGATTTAACCCCAAAGTCCACAAATTGGTTATGTTTTTTGACCAATTTTTTTATTTTTAGAAAATCTTTTACATCTCTCACTACAAAATTTAACGTCAGGCCAGCTTCTTTCCCACTTTTTTCTCCATGCGAAAGGCAAACCGCACGCGCTACAAATTTTTTGCGGAAGATTAGATTTTTTTTGCATTTTTGACACTAGAAATCGAAGCTCTTTTGTCTATTGTTACGTAATTTAAAACTGGTTTTACTGCGATCGTTGACGAAATCTCTTGACTTATTTTGCCGGCTGCCATGTTTTTTAACAATATCTTGGGCTTTGTTACTGAAGCCATCCAGTCTTCGTACCGCCCAAACTTTTTCTCTGGCATATTTTCCGGCGCTATTTAGATCTATTATTGCTTCAGGATAAGAGGATCCAAGGTTAAATCTGGTTGGGCCAGTTCCAACTTTATGTAATTCAGCATTTGTAAGGTGACAAAGCTCTGGAACCCATTTTCGGATAAAAAATCCCTGAGGATCTTGGTCAATGCCCTGCTTTATTGGATTATAAATTCGGATAGCATTTATTCCCGTGGTTCCTGACTGCATTTGAACCTGAGGCCAATGAATACCTGGATCATAATCAGTGAAAAAATTTGCGAGAATCTTGCCAGACTTCCGCCAATCTAGCCAAAGGTGGTAGGAAGCAAACGACATTAACATGGCCCGCATTCGAAAGTTGATCCAGCCTGTTTTTCTCAAATACCTCATGCATGCATCAACAAATGGAAAGCCAGTTTCACCATTTTCCCAGGCATTTAATAAGGTAATATCCGGTGTTTTGGGTCGCAACTTTTCGAAAGACCTGTGAAGACAAGCCACTTCAATTGAAAAGTCGTCCTCTAGTTTTTGCCCAAAATGATCTTTCCAAGCCAAACGAGATTTGAAAGATTTTGAAGATACCGCCATTTTTTTGTCATTATAAAGATTATCTTTTACAAATTGCAAAACCTCTCTAACCGACAAATTACCATAGGCTAGATAAGGCGAAATTCTTGAGCAAGCAGCCTCTGCTAAAAGTGGCGATGACATATCTTTCCTGTAATTATTGCCCCGCCCCTGAAAAAAACTTTCTAAATATTTCCATCCATTTTCAGCACCACCAATTTGTTTATTGTTTTTTACCGAGTTGCCTCTGAAATTTATATCGACTGAAATTTGAGCAAGATCAATTTCCAGAGGTCTTATGTTTGGCTTTTCTATGATAGGTTTTGACATGAACTTATCTCGTTGAGTTGCCCAATTATCTCTATCCGCCAAACCTCGAATAATAGAATTATTTTGATACTCCAGAATTTTTACGCCATTAACACGACCCCAATACCGCACAGACTTATCCCGTTCAAAAGTCCAAGCATTTCCTGTTTCTTGATGAGCGTAGATAGCATTTATCGTAAATTCTTTTCTTAAATCTTCAAAAACCTCTAAAATTTTTCCTTTTCGGAAAACAAGGGCCTGACCCAGTTTACTTAAATCTGCTCTTAAAAATTCCAAAGATTGCTTTGTAAACTCCCAATGCCTGAAAGCTGCATCTTCTTGCTTCCAATAGTCAGGCTCAAAAACATAAATTGGTAATATAGGATATTCCCCAAATGCCGCTTCGTGTAACGGGGCATGGTCGGAGGATCGTAAATCTTTTTTAAACCAAACTATATTAACAATGTTTTTTTTTCGTGATAATTCACGCTTCATATTGCAGATCGCTCCTGGGAAAACTACTCAGTAATCGTAAAAGTAGAGCACAACAGAAAAAGCACAAAAAGATTTTTACAGGATGAAAATGAATAAGCTAGAAAATCAAAAAATTTATTTAAAAGATTATCAAGTTCCAAATTATCTGGTTGATCAGGTGGAACTAACCTTCAAATTATCCGAAGAAAAAACACATGTCGTATCAAAAGTCTTTTTCCAGGCTAACCCTGAAGCGACAGACAGCAATTTTTATCTCAACGGAATAGATTTAGATTTGCAGTGGGCAAAAATTGATGGCGAAAAAGTAAATCCAACAATCAGCTCAACAGGCCTAAGTTTTAATGTTAACAAAAAAGAATTTGTTTGGGAGTGTGAAGTAATCATCAACCCTAAAGACAACACGGCACTTGAAGGACTCTACATATCAAATGGCATGTATTGTACTCAATGTGAGGCTGAGGGTTTTCGAAAAATCACCTATTATCCAGATCGACCAGACGTAATGGCTGAGTTTTTTGTTCGTATCGAAGGAGATAAAAATACTCTCCTCTCAAACGGCAATCCAACCGCTCAAGGAAAAGGCTGGATTGAATGGCATGATCCATGGCCAAAGCCATCATATTTATT
>CAYMIR010000061.1:0-2978 GCA_964390655.1 uncultured Marinovum sp. | reverse complement strand
CTGGCAAAAGCTGAAACAACCACCGATGATAATTTTGAAGCCGTGGAAGCCGTCATTGCACATGAATATTTTCATAATTGGACTGGTAATAGGATTACTTGCCGCGATTGGTTTCAACTCTGTTTAAAGGAAGGATTAACAGTATTTCGTGATGCGGAATTTACAGCCGATCAAAGAAGTTCTGCCGTGAAGCGAATTAAAGACGTAATTTTGCTGAAGAGCCGGCAATTTAGAGAAGATGGGGGGCCACTTGCCCACCCAGTTCGACCAGAAAGTTTTGTTGAGATAAATAATTTTTACACTTTAACTGTTTATGAAAAAGGCGCGGAGCTGGTCAGTATGATAAAAAGGCTGGTTGGTGATAAAGCCTATAGGGATGCACTTGATTTATATTTTAATACTTATGATGGCCAAGCTGTCACAATTGAAGATTGGATAAAAGTATTTGAGGATGTGACCAAGCTCGACTTGAGCCAATTCATCCTTTGGTATCAACAAGCTGGCACCCCAATTCTTTCTGTATCAGAGAGATGGGAAAATAATTTTTTAAAACTTTCTTTCCACCAAGAAATTCCCGACACACCTGGACAGTCTAACAAAAAACCACACCTTATACCTGTGGATGTAGGCCTTTTAGAAAAAAAATCTGGAGCAATGATCCATTCTGAAAATTTAAAAGTAAGTCAAACAAAAGAAGAGTTTGTTTTTGGCCCCTACGACGAGAGACCAATACCATCTCTTTTACGAGACTTTTCTGCGCCTGTCATTCTTAAGCAAAATGTAGACAAAGAAAGATTAGTTTTTATTTTTGAAAACGAAACAGATAGTTTCAATCGCTGGGATGCAGGGCGAAAGCTATGTGAAAACTCTTTGTTTAATATGATTTCAGAAGGTGCCCTACCCGATAATATATATCTAGATTCTTTGAATAAATTAATACGAGATAAAACTCTCGATCCAGCTTTCAGAGCATTGACATTGTCTTTGCCAAGCCAAGACGAGATCACTCAAAAATGTCTAGAAAATGGTGTTATCCCCGACCCAATGGCGATCTACAATTCAATTGAAACTTTGAACCTCGCAATATCGGATCACCTAAAACCAGAATTTGAGGAAATATACGAAAAATATATGTCAAATGAAGAGTATAAACCTGATGCAACTCAATCGGCATATCGAGCCTTAAGAAACCGAGCCCTTTCATTTCTAGCCTATCAAGACAGTGCCCTTTTAGCTCAAATTCAAGCTACCAGTGCACAAAACATGACAGATCAGCTCAGTGCATTCGCAACTGTGATCAAACACAATCCAAACGGAAAACAAATTAAATTATTTTATGATCAATGGAAACATGAACGACTTGTCGTGGATAAATGGTTTAGCACCCAAGTATTGACGGCTCACCCAAACTCTTTGAACAAAGTTGTAAAAAATTTAACTAACCATTCTGACTTCAATATAACAACACCCAACAGAGTCAGATCGGTATTGGGAGCCTTTTCTGCCAACACTGCTGGATTTCACTTGGAAACAGGAGAAAATTATAAATTATTTTGTGACTGGATTTTGAAAGTCGATCCTGTAAATCCTCAAGTAGGAGCAAGAATGTGTTCGGCATTCGAAACCTGGAAGAGATATGACCCCAAAAGGCAGAAGTTAATCGAGTCGCAAATTAATAGGGTATTGGGAACAGGATCAGTCTCAAAAGATACAACAGAAATGCTTACCAGGCTTATAAATTAGAGCTGTGGAGCACGAGAATTCAGCACGAAGTTTCAAGTCGTTGATATTATTAATTTGTTATTTCTTTATAATTTTATCCTTAAAATATCTATTTACTGCTCATAATTTTGTTATAATTTTTTTAGTCCTAATAGTTTTACCTTTAGCTTTTGATGTAGGGAGAAACAAAAAATCTGGCATCAAAATTACAAATAAAGAAATCATTTGGTTCTCAGGAAAGTTTAAAGGCCAAATATATTTATCAGATATTTACTATGTTGAATTCAAAAAAAGATTGGATTTATCTCACCAAATAAGCCTGGTAGACCGAAATAATAATAAAATTTTACTGCCAGTAGAAGCATTACCAAAAATAAATATTTTAAAAGAAACTCTGAAACTCCATAGTGTTACAATTGTAGATAAAAAATTTAATTAAAGAACTAGAGGCCTGGGATTTTGAATTACCATGATTGAAACTACTGACTAATTTAGCTAAACCAACACTATACGTAAAAAAAATCACCACCACTTTTAAAAACTGAGAAATACATGCTTGATTTAAGCTTTGAAAGCCCGAAACCAAAGATAATATCTGGAGCTAAATTCGATTGGGAACTTGTTATAGGAATGGAAGTACACGCGCAGGTAGCTTCTGTATCAAAACTATTTTCAGGAGCCTCTACGGAATTTGGCAATGAACCAAATTCAAATGTTTCATTCATTGATGCAGCTATGCCCGGGATGCTCCCGGTAATAAATGAATTTTGCGTAGAACAGGCAGTGAAAACAGGCCTGGGTCTGAAAGCTAATATTAACCTATGGTCAGCATTCGATCGGAAAAACTACTTTTATCCAGATTTACCACAAGGCTATCAAATCTCGCAGCTATATCACCCGATTGTTGGCGAAGGTGAAGTAATCGTTGATATGGAACCAGGAATAGCGAGACGAGTTCGGGTAGAGCGAATTCATATGGAACAAGACGCTGGAAAATCTATTCATGACATGGATCCGAATATGTCATTCGTTGACCTAAATAGAACCGGTGTTTGCTTGATGGAAATTGTCAGCCGGCCAGATATTAGAGGACCGGAGGAGGCTGCAGCCTACGTAAGCAAATTACGACAAATAATGCGATATTTGGGAACTTGCGACGGCAATATGCAGAATGGAAACTTAAGAGCTGACGTGAACGTGTCTGTTTGTCTGCCTGGCCAATATGAAAAATATCAACAGACAAATGATTTCAGTCA
>CAYMIR010000060.1:0-8400 GCA_964390655.1 uncultured Marinovum sp. | reverse complement strand
GCCATATATGTCGAGAAAAGATAAGGTTTAATCAGTGTTGGATAAAAAAATACAACCAGATGAAAAGCTAGCTAAAATTCTTGAGTTAGAAATGCTAAGCGTAAATGAGATCATTAGTAAACGAATGGCTTCCGAAAATGCGCCGAGGATACCAGAAGTGACCTCCCATTTGATCGGCGCAGGCGGTAAAAGATTAAGACCGATGTTGACTTTAGCCGCAGCACGTTTGTTCGATTATTCTGGTGATAAACATTTAAAATTAGCAGCGACGGTTGAATTTATCCACACAGCAACGTTGCTTCATGACGATGTTGTAGATGAAAGCTTAAAGAGACGCGGCAGACCCACAGCAAATTTATTATGGGATAACAAATCATCAGTTTTGGTTGGCGATTATTTATTTTCACGCTCATTTCAATTAATGGTGGAAATCGGTTCACTGCCAATTCTAGATATATTAGCCAGTGCTTCAGCCACTATTGCTGAAGGGGAAGTATTACAGCTTACCGTTTCAAAAAACATTAAAACGGATGAATCTACTTACTTAAAAGTTATTCGGGGGAAAACAGCCGCTCTGTTTTCTGCAGCAACTCAAGTCGGCGGTAAGGTCGCAGGAGCGGAAGAAGATGCTTGTAAAGCTCTGTATGAATATGGTGATGCGCTGGGTATAGCTTTTCAAATCATTGATGATTTATTAGACGTGGAAGGCAGCCTGCAAAAAACAGGAAAAAACAGTGGCGATGACTTTCGCGAACGGAAAGTAACAATGCCGTTTATAAAAGCCATTAAAAAGTCTACCAAAAGTGAACTAGAATTTTGGAAAAGAACAATTGAAAAAGGCGATCAAAAAAAGGATGATTGGAACAAAGCTGTTTTGTTAATGCAAAAACATGATGCATTAAGTGATACCCGTAAAGAGGCAGAGCTTTGGGTTGATAAAGCAAAACTTGCACTGAAGGCATTGCCCAAATCTGAGGTCACACTTCTTTTATCTGATTTAGCCGATTATGTGTTAACTAGATCTAAGTAGATATTATTTCAGTAGAGACGCTCCACCATTCGGGCCGTTCTCGTCGAACCTTTTTCATAGCTAAATCGCAGTCGTGCTTATTCTCAAAAACTCCGAAGCAGGTAGCACCAGACCCAGACATAGAAACCTTCTTAACAGAAAATTGACTTGAAATAAGTCGCAATACATCTGATATTACCGGTTCGACACTTACAGCTGGCTCCGTCAAATCATTTCGCTGTAAAAGTAACCACTCTATACAATCTTTTTTTGTCTTAAATAACTTTTCATATTGGGGTAAGGGCGGATTTTTCTTATTTTTAAGCATGTGAAAAACTGTTTGTGTTGAGACCTTTTTCAAAGGATTTACCAAAAGGATAGGAAGATTTGGAAATGTATTTATTTCGTTTAAAACTTCACCAAAACCCTGCATATGCTGAGTTTTCTGATTAATGCAAACTGGCAAATCAGACCCAATTGGCATCAGGTCATGTATTTTTGGCAGATCTGTACCCCACAGACGGGATAGTCCACGGATAGCAGCTGCAGCATCACTGGATCCTCCACCTAAGCCCGCACTTGGAGGTAAATTTTTGACTAAAGTTATATGGGCACCAGTTTTTATTTTATAAAGTGTTCTCAATAATTCTGCTGCTTGCAAAATCAAATTGGAATTATCTACTGGTATTTGATCAGAAAAGTGGCCCTGAACTGTGAGCTCTAAATTCTTACTTTTTTTGAACGACAATTTATCACCAAATTCTGTAAACGCCACAATTGAGTCCAATAAATGAAAACCGTTCGACTTTTGGCCAACGATCTGCAAACACAAGTTGACTTTTGCACTGGCCTTTTCTTCAAAGATTACTTCACTAATGATCCAGCCTCCTTTGACTCTTCCATGAGCACTTGAGTAAGGCCAACTTTCAGTTTCTTTTTTATTCGATCTACATCTTCCTCTTCTGGATCGAAAGACAAAGCTCGTCGCCACTGAAACTCAGCCTCAGTTTTCCTTCCTACCATCCAATAGACATCACCTAAATGATCATTTATGATCGGATCGATTGGCATCAATTCAGCAGCTCTTTCTAAGTTTGGAAGAGCCTTTTTATATCTACCAAGTTTGTAATAACCCCAGCCAAGACTGTCGACAATATAACCGCTGTCGGGACTTGCCTTCACAGCCCTTTCAATCATATCCAAAGCTTCTTCTAAGTTAGAATTTTTTTCTATCAATGAATACCCTAGATAATTCAAGACTTGCGGCTGATTAGGGTTAAGCGAAAGCGCTTTTCGAAAATCTTTTTCAGCTAATTCCCATATATCAAGCCTTTCCCGGGTTATGCCCCGAACATAATATAAAAACCAATCGGCATCACCTTTGGCGGTATAAAGCTTTATAGCTTCCCCATAAGAAACCTCGGCTTTGTCGTAAACTTCCAGGCGGCGGTAATGATTTCCTAATGTTCTAAAACCATTGGCAGAATTTGGATACTGGCGAGTTAATTCAATTAATACTTCAATTGCTTCCATCACTTTACCAGATACGCGCAAAGCCTCTGCTCTTCCTAATTCCGAAGCATAGATTTGTGGTTGACTTTTGGAGAGCTTTTCATACTCCTTTATTGCTAAATTATATTGTGCTAAGTCCACAAGTAAATCTGCGGTCATTAATGTTGAATCAGCATGATTTAGATCGAGGTATTGGGCCAGCCTTGAATAAATTAACGTAAACGCTGGGTCTACCTCTTTTGAAATGAGTTTCGCAATAGAATAAAAAACCTCAGCCACAGCACTGCTTGGGTTAGGAAAAGAAGATTCGGAATAGAGTTTTCCACTAGATGCATAAGCAAAAATTTCTTCTATCTCAGGATCAAAAGTTGGGCCAAACCATTTCTCAAGTAAGTCCTGCGCCTCTTGGAATTTGCCCAGAGATAAGAGTATTTTTGTATGATAAATTATCGACCGCCTTGTTGGATTCCTCTGATCAGTGTGAATGAGGCTGAACGTTTTTTCGGCCTGGTCAAGTTCTCCTATTGACAGCTGTGCTAATGCACGATGAAAATTCGCAAATTGTTCCATACCTTTAACTTGAGCAATTTTATCAAAAATACGATTTGCGTTTACTTCGTCATATAATCCCATCAACATCCATCCTGATAAAAGATCTTGCAGTATTGGTGTAGTTTCAGCGGCTTCTTTGATAAAATCCAATGCAGCTTTTTTCTTTCCATCTTTGATCATTGAGGCTGATAAAATCATTTGGGAGATTTGGCTTGAGTTCCCTTTCTCTGTGTAAACTTTAGCAATAGATATCGCGTCATCTACTGATCCTTGAGATATAAAAGATATCATAAGCCCTTCTAAAAGCTTAGAGTTTTCCGGATCAACACTGATGCTCCTAGCCTTAAATTTAGAAGCAGTTACAAAGTTATGATCGGAAATAGCCTGTCTACCTGCTAAATATGCTCCAGACGACGCCGATGCTAGCTCGGAGATCGAAACAATAAGAAATAACAATACGACTTGCAAAAATTTGTTCATTTAATCAGCTTAAAACTTATAGTGAGTAATCTAATCCTTTAATAGAAATTTTAAAAAATTTTCCGTCAACTACATATTAGGATAATTAGGCCCATCACCACCCTGGGGTGTCATCCAATTGATATTCTGACTGGGATCTTTTATATCACAAGTTTTACAATGCACACAGTTCTGAAAATTGATTACAAAACGTTCTTCTTCTTCAGCTTTAACAACCTCATACACTCCAGCAGGACAATATCTTTGAGCTGGCTCACTAAATTTAGGTAGGTTAACGGATATTGGAATTTCTGGGTTATTTAGTTGCAAATGACATGGTTGATTTTCTTCATGATTAGTCATTGAGAATGATACATTAGTCAAGCGATCAAAGCTTATTGAGCCATCGGGTTTCGGATATTTAATTTCTGTATGCTTTGCAGCGCTCTCAGTAGACTCCGCATCAGATTTTCCATGTTTCAGGCTACCAAAGAGCGAAAATTTAAATAATGTCTGGAACCACATATCAAATCCGCCTAGCATTAGGCCTCCCAATGGACCAAACCGAGCATTCAAAGGAGCAACATTACGAACTTTTTTTAAGTCTTTTCCAACAGCTTCAGTTTTTAATTTTAAATCATAATCTAAAAGCAAATCCCCAAATCTTTTGTCTTTTATTGCATTATAAACAGATTCAGCTGCCTCTATACCAGAATGCATAGCGTTGTGATTACCCTTGATTCTGGGTAAATTTACAAGTCCAGCAGAACAACCTAGTAAAGCTCCTCCCGGAAAAGCGACCCTAGGAATTGATTGCAAGCCACCTTTGGTTACCGCTCTTGCTCCATAAGCTAAACGTTTGCCACCGGTTAGTAACTTTTTAATTTTTGGATGATGCTTAAACTGCTGAAATTCCATATAAGGCGATAAAAATGGATTTTTATAATTCAAGTCCACTATATACCCAACATAGACCTGATTATTATTTAAGTGATAGACAAAAGAGCCCCCCGAGCTTTTAAAGCCCAAAGGCCAACCCATTGTATGTGTAACCTCACCTTCATTGTGAAGCTCTGGATCAACTTCCCAAATTTCTTTCATTCCAATTCCAAATTTCGGCACATCGCAGTCAGAGTCTAAGTTAAATTTTTCAATGACTTGTTTTGCCAGCGATCCCCTAGCTCCCTCAGAAAGAAGCACATACTTTGCGTGTAATTCCATTCCTGGTTCATATGCCTCACCTATTGAACCATCAGGGTTTTTACCAAATTCACCAGCAACCACCCCTTTCACCTCGCCAGTTTCTCCAAAAACCAGATCCGAACATGCCATCCCAGGAAATATTTCTACACCTATCTCTTCAGCCTGCTCCGCCATCCATCTGCACACATTACCCATGGAAACTATATAGTTACCGTGGTTACTCATAAGTGGTGGCATTAGGAAGTTTGGTAGACGGATCTGTCCTGCCTCACCAAGAATGTAAAAATTATCTTCCTTAACAGGTACATCTATGGGTGCACCTTTTTCTTTCCACTCAGGTATTAATTTGTTTAGTCCAGAAGGATCCAAAACCGCACCAGACAGAATATGAGCACCTACTTCTGATCCTTTTTCAAGTACAACCACTTCTAAGTTTGCATCAAGTTGTTTGAGTCGAATAGCAGCAGAGAGGCCAGCCGGACCAGCTCCAACTATTACAACATCATAATCCATAGTTTCTCTCATCATTTCTGACACTAAAGCCTCCTCGGACTTTTTGCTTCTCTTACTTGAAAGTAAGTACGCTTTCTCAATACTAAGCGTCAATCACTTCACGCCATTTAATTAATATCTTGCGGCATTATTTCCATAAAATTAAACAATAAACGTAATTCATCTCTACAAAGCCTTGCATAAGAACATTTAATTTGCTCATCATAGGATTAAGTATGATAATTTTATAGCAAAGCCGGATGCGTTATGGAAAAAATCCCAATGACCAGAGAGGGAAGCCTCGTACTCGAAGCAGAACTTAAAAAATTAAAATCTGTAGAGCGACCAAATATAATCCAAGCTATCTCTGAGGCGCGCGAGCACGGCGATTTATCAGAAAATGCTGAGTACCATTCAGCTCGTGAAAAACAAAGCTTTATAGAAGGTAGGATTAAGGAAATTGAAGCAATAATATCTTTAGCAGATGTAATAGACCCAACTACCTTGGCAGGCGCAATAAAATTCGGAGCAACAGTAACTTTAGTCGATGAGGATACTGATGAAGAAAAAACTTGGCAAATTGTTGGAGAACATGAAGCAAATATTGAAGCAGGGCTCCTAAATATTAAATCACCAATTGCAAGAGCCCTTATCGGAAAAGATGAGGGGGATAGTGTGGAAGTCAAAACTCCAGGTGGCGAAAAATCTTACGAAATATTAAAAATTCAATACAAATAGATGCCTCTTTATGAATACCGAATATGAGGTGGGCAAAAAACCTCTATATCAAGAAACTACTGTTCAACCTTCAATAATATTTTCCCAATGTGCTTACTGCTTTCCATAAGAAGGTGCGCAGAAGCGACATCTTCTAATTCGAAGACACTATCTATAACAGGATTTAGTCTGCTAGCACCCAACAAGGGCCAAATTTTTTCAGACAATTCTGAGGCTATTTGAGTTTTTGAAAGGTCGGATTGCGGCCTTAAAGTACTGCCAGTAAAAGTAAGGCGTCTTGTCATTATTTGTGCAAAATTTACCTCAACTTTTGCACCTTTCAAAAAGGCAATTTGTACTAATCTACCATCATCAACCAAGGCGTTAATATTTTTTGCAATATAAGCGCCCCCAACCATATCTAAGATAAGATGTACACCACCAATACTTCTTATTATATCTAAAAAATCTTCTTTATTGTAGTTGATCGCTCTTTTTGCACCAAGCCCTTCACAAACTGAACACTTTGTATCAGTTCCCGCAGTAGCATAGACTTCACTGCCAAAAACATTTGCTAATTGAATAGCGGTAGTTCCTATTCCAGATGAACCACCATGAACCAAAAACCTTTCATTTGGCTTCAATTCTCCTCTTTGAAACACGTTACTCCATACTGTGAAAAAAGTTTCAGGAAGTGCAGCCGCTTGCTTTAAGCTCATACCTTTTGGAATAGGCAAACAATGACTTGCTTGCGTTAAAGCGTATTCGGCATAGCCCCCTCCTGGCAAAAGTGCACATACCTCATCGCCTACATTCCAATTAGTGACATTGTCTCCAATGTTTAATATTGTACCAGAAGCTTCAAGCCCGGGAAGGTCACTTGCCCCCGGAGGTGGCAGGTAAGATCCTTCTCTTTGCAAAACATCTGGCCGATTAACGCCAGCGTAAGCAATCTTAATTAAAACTTCATTTCTATTTGGCCTTGGGATGCTCCTAATGACTTGCCGTAAAACATCAGCTCCACCGGGCTCCGAAATTTCAACTGCCCTCATTTCTTTCATTTATAGGTATCCAAATAACCGGGTAAATTAGGATCTTTATTCCTACTAGGTCGTTTGATCGTTTTCAAAAATTTTTCTGCCAAACCATTAAATTCTTTAGTAAATTTATTTGTTTTAAGTTGTAACTTAGCAGTCTCAAACTTCATAACATCTTCAATTCTTCGATCTAAAAAATGCCAGGTTTCTTCACTTCCTTCACTATTATCACCTAGCCAGTATAATACAGTAGAGGCATATACCGTACTCAAAATTGCTCTCTTAGAATACCAGTTGAAATCTTCGGTGTTATCTCCAATTAATTCCCAAATTAGATCCGAAGTATCCCATATTAGGTGGCTGCCCTCAAACGCATGTATAGGTAAAGCAAAAAGAACTACCCCTCTTCGAACTGCTTCTTTATCAGAAGCAAGTTTAATTCTTAACTCCACGGCTTTTCTGATCTTTTCTCTTACTTTCAACTCCGAAATTTTTTTCTTTTTAAAAGCAGTTTCAAACTGATCGTCACCCCACTTATGAAACGCGATTGCCAGATCCAAGGCTCCCCTTGGGCAGAATAGTCTGGCTTTTCTTTCAGAAATATCAGCTTCTCTACAAGCAGCAACGAACGTTGAATTTGACCATCCATCAAATGCCACGTTTGGCAATGCAGCTAGCATGAGCTTTAATACTTCAGGATCAACTGGTCTACGCATTAATAAATCTTTCACTAGACAACCTTATTTATGGTTGTTATAGGAGCATTTCCTGCACATAGATGCAACTTTAACATAGAAAGGTGGTGACAACCACATGCAGGTCAGTGTTCGAGATAATAATGTGGACCAAGCTCTACGTGCGTTGAAAAAGAAACTTCAACGCGAAGGTGTTTTCCGTGAAATGAAGCTTAAGCAGCATTTCGAAAAACCTTCAGAGAAAAAGGCTCGTGAAAAAGCCGAAGCAATTCGACGTGCTCGTAAGTTAGCTAGAAAGAAAGCTCAGCGCGAAGGCATGATGTAAGAACGCTTGCACATTAAGTTAAAAATGGCCCGCTTTTAGTGGGCCTTTTTCATTTTAAAAATAAATTCTAGTAAATTTTTGGAACGTACAATTTATCCGGCAAAACCCTTCTTTCATAGTCTGGGTTAAAAATACGTTCAGGCAAATTTATAGGTTCATGCTGGATTTCCTTATATGGAACCATAGATAAAATATGCTCTATACAATTTAAACGCTCTCTCTTTTTATCATCACCCTCCACAATATACCACGGCGCCTCGGGAATATTGGTTCTAGAAAACATTTCCTCTTTAGCCTTTGTATAATCTTCCCAACGTATTCTGCTCTCCAGATCCATTTTGGATAGTTTCCATTGCTTCATTGGGTCATGGATTCTCATTAAAAACCTTATTTGCTGCT
>CAYMIR010000059.1:0-8417 GCA_964390655.1 uncultured Marinovum sp. | reverse complement strand
AACCGACGTAGGTGAAAGTCTACCGTGGGTTCGAATCCCACCTCCTCCGCCATATGCCTTAATTTTAACAATTATAAACATATGTTTATTAAAAATAGGGTAGGGTGTATCCCCTATTTTATCCCCCAATAGGTTTTGGCTTAGAAATCACCTAAATTATTTATAAAATTTAGTTGGTTCGATTACGCAAGATTTATAATGGGGGCAATAATTAGTCGGTAATAACAATCTTTGATTTTTTAATTTTTGCTTCACGCCTTGTTATATAAACAGTTGAAGAAAAGATTATCGCTCCTCCTAGCCAAGTCCAGTATGCTGGCACTTCAGAAAAAATTACCCAAGCAAGAAATGCTATCATTGGTAATTTAATAAACTGAAATGGCTGCAAACTAGTTATTTCAGCAAGAGAGTAAGCACGCGTAAAAAAACTATGCCCAATTGTTCCACAAATCGCTAAACACCATAAATATAGCCAAGTTATTGCACTAGGCCATTCCCAAACAAAAATTGCTGGTACGAAGGAAATAGGTACAAGCATAATAACCATCCAAACAATAATGGAATTAGCTGTTTCGTATGCAGTTAATTTCTTTACAGTTAATAAATTAAGAGAATGGAAAAAAGCGCCAATAAATGCCAAGATAATTCCAAACGAAATAACTTCTCCACCAGGCTGAACAATAACAAGCATTCCAATAAATCCAACCAAAATAGCTGCAATTCTCCTTAACTTTATAACCTCTCCAAAAATAAAAATTGCTAAAATTGTTACAAATATAGGCGTTGTGAAACTTATAGCAGTCGCCTGAGCCAGAGGAATTAAAGTTAACGCAGAAAATCCGGCAAACATTCCAATACTTACAAATATAGCACGCCAAACAAACAGCCCTGGCCTGTTCATTTTAAAAGAAGCCAAGCCGGAACTAGACATCAAAGGAACTAATATAATACAGGCTAAAAGGTTTCTAAAAAAAATAACTTCGAATATATGGATATTTTCAGCAGACTTTCTAATAAAAATACCCATGAAACTAAAGAAAAAAATAGATATGAGAATATAAACCATTGCTTTATTTTGGGATGGTAAATCTCTTAAATATAAGTAGGGCTGCCAGGACATTTAATTTTTCTGCGGGCAAACGAATTAAAATTTTTCCAACAAAGTGATTTCCGCAAAATAATTGCTGGCGTACTTTACTTATTTTTAATCTATAACTTAATTGCTTTAATTGCTACCTTCAAAAATATATCTTATGCCTGTCTTTTTTTAACTAGGTTCAATATAGCCAGTCCATTGTAAGAAATTTTCTTATCTAATGTTGGTAAAATCACGATTTTCATTTTTCAAATCACTACTTGAAATTTGAGGTATGAAGTTGCATCACTTAAATGGAGCGGTGGAATTTATGCCAGTAGAAATAAGTTTTGAAATTATTTTAATATTAGTTGTTTTAAGTGCGACGATATTCTTGTTTGTGACTGAACTTTTCAGAATTGATTTTACAGCAATTATCGTGATGGTTCTGCTGGGTATTTTGAACCAATTCCCTAATATAAACCTTTTCCCTGATCCTTCAGATCTTTTTGCTGGATTTTCATCTAATGCAGTTCTTTCGATTATTGCTGTTATGATCATAGGCGCTGGTCTCGATAAGACGGGGTTGATGAGCAAAGTTGCCTCTACAATACTCAGGCATGGTGGGAAAAGCGAAGCGCGAATAGTGCCAATTGTCTCAAGTACCGTTGGCGTCATTTCTAGTTTTATGCAAAATGTTGGCGCTGCCGCGTTGTTTCTGCCTGTTGTAAGTAGGATTTCTGTTAGAACTGAGATACCACTATCTCGTCTTTTGATGCCCATGGGTTTTTGTGCAATTTTAGGTGGGACCATGACCATGGTCGGATCTTCACCTTTAATTCTTCTCAACGATTTAATTATTAGCTCTAACCAAATTCTTCCATCTGATTTGAAGATGGAAACATTTTCATTATTTTCTGTAACACCAATTGGTATTTGTTTAGTTATAACGGGTATTTTATATTTTGTGCTTCTTGGTAGATGGGTTTTGCCAACTCTATCTTCAAGAGGAGCGGGCAGCGCGGGTTATTCCGTGAGGGATTATCTTAAAAAAATATATGGACTTAAGTCTGATCTGGTAGAGGTAATTGTTCCCGAGGGTTCAATTCTAAGAGGCCATACCTTTGCCGATATCATGGTATCTCATAATCTATACATAATCGGTTCTTATCATAGGGGTCAGCGGTGGTTCACGCCAGTAATTGATACCGTTATTGAAGACCCATGCAGACTAGCTGTATTAGGGCGGCGCAAGGTCATCCAAAGAATGGCTGATGATTTTGGTTTAGAGATCTTGCCAGAACTTGATATTTTTTCCGAAGCTTATGCCCCAACTGTTGCTGGTGTTGCTGAAGTTGTAATTCCTCCAGACTCGAGCCTGATCGAAAAACGCGCTCGTGAAATTAGAATGAGAAAAACCCATGGTTTGGGTCTTTTGGCTATCCATCGAGGTGGGGAAACGCTAAGTTTAGTTGAAACAAATGAACATGAAGCGACCGATATAGCTGAAGTGCCATTTAAAGCCGGTGATACATTAGTTTCATTTACTGCTTGGGAGAATTTAGCAAGGCTGGAGCAGTCCAGAGATTTTGTTGTAGTTACTTCTGATTATCCAAAAGAAGAGTTGCGGCCTAATAAAGTTGCATGGGCAATTCTGTTTTTTTGCGTATCATTATTTTTGATCCTATTTACTGATTTAAAGTTATCTTTAGCACTTTTAACAGGAGCTTGTGGGATGATTGCTTCTAACGTTTTGAGGATTGACGAAGCTTACGAAGCCGTGAGTTGGCCGACCGTTTTTCTATTAGCCAGTTTAATTCCATTAGGCCAAGCTGTTCAAAATACTGGGACGGCTGAATGGATAGCTCATAATATTTTACTTTTGTTGGATGACTGGCCAATATGGGGATTGCAAGCGGCGCTCGCAGTGCTTGCAACTGCATTTACTCTGGTTATGTCAAATGTCGGCGCCACTGTATTGCTGGTACCATTGGCTGTCTCTATAGCATTAGCGTCAGGAGCAAATCCTGCTCTTTTTGCTCTCACTGTAGCTATTTCAACGTCTAATTCGTTTTTAATTCCAACACATCAGGTGAATGCTTTGATAATGGGGCCAGGGGGCTACAAAGTTACGGACTTCATGAAAAGTGGGGGAATTATGACAATATTGTTTTTAATAGTTTCCCTTAGCGTAATGAATATTTTATTCTGACCGCCTAAATCAGTTTATTGGAGTTTCTATGGATAAAGGTCCTAACATTGATTTAGAAAATTTTTGGGAAAGAATTTTAAAAATTCATTGGGGTATCGAGGCTGACTTATCCGCTCTGCCCGGGGAACTTGATTTAAATTTTTTAGCTGAAGATAAAAATGGAGCAAAGTGCATTTTAAAAATAATGCGCAATGATTGTCCCGACTGGCTGATCAAAGCTCAGATTGAAGCCATTGAGCACCTGAATAATAAAGACCCCTCGCTTAAAGTACCAAAGGTTTTGAAGTCGTCTCAGGGAGCTTCTTTTATTCGCGAGGAGGACTACTCTGGAAGTGAGCGTTTAATATGGTTACAGACTTTTATTCCAGGCAAATGCTATGCTGAGATTAAACAAAAATCCACCAGTACATCCTTTGATGTAGGAGTTTCTTTAGGTAATATGGCTACCGCTTTAGCCGACTATAAAAATGAGAGTTTAGTCAGAGATTTTAAATGGAATTTGCCAGGATCTCTTTGGATAAAAAAATATTTTTCAGAAATAGAGAATGCTGCCCGGCTCAAAATTATTTCAAAAATTGCCGATGATTTTGAGGAAATTTTACCAAAACTCTCAAGTTTGGGACAGCAGACGATCCATAACGATCCAAATGATTACAATATTCTGATATCTGGGGAGAAATACCAATCCTTAACCGTTTCAGGAATTATCGACTTTGGCGATATCTGTGTAGCTCCAAGAGTTTGTGATTTATCAATTGCTGGGGCCTATATTGTTTTAAATAATTCAGAGCCCGAAAAAATGCTGGCAGCATTTGTCTCGGGTTACCATAGTGTTTACCCGCTTAATACAGAGGAGGTGGACTTAGTTTGGCGGTTATTACGGATGCGTTTAGCTGTAAGCGTTGTCAACTCAACTCTTTTAGCATCAAAAAACCCAGAAGATGCCTATATAATAATTTCTCAGGCGCCTGCTTGGGATTTTTTAGAAAATTTTAGTATTAATGAAGGTTTAATAAAAGCAAGACTTAGAAATTCTTGTGGAATGCCGGTGGTCGAAGGCGCTGATCGAATTGTGGACTGGATAAAAAAAGAGTCTAATAATTTTTCGCCACTTTTTGGAACTAATTTGGCTAATTTAGAAATAAAATCTTTATCAGTTGAAAACACATCAGTTCCCCAAAATCCGTTCGATCTACGAAATGACGAAGCAAAAAATATTGGGTTTGAAATTGGGGATGGAGCTAGCTTTTGGTTGGGATATTACAATGAGCCACGTCTAATCTATACCGCTCCAGCTTTCAGACTGGGCCCATGGAAGGCGAGTAATAGACGAACAGTTCATATCGCAATTGATGTCTTTGCTGATGAGGGTACAGAATTGTTTGCACCTCTGGATGGTGAAGTCTTTACTGCTGAATATCGCGATAACCAACTGGATTATGGTGGCGTAATTATTTTAAAACATATTACGCCAAGTAAAGATGAATTTTTTACCTTGTATGGACATCTTGACCCAGTCTTTTTGAATAATATCAAAGTCGGCGACAAAATTGCCAAGGGGCAAAAGTTTTGTCAATTAGGGGCATCTGAAGTAAATGGTGGCTGGGCGCCACATGTCCATTTTCAACTCGCACTTACAACAGACGGAATGGAAGCTGATTGGCCAGGTGTGGCTGATCCTGACGACTTACGTTTTTGGAATGCTGTTTGCCCAAACCCTGCTGCTCTATTGAATTTAAAAAACCTTGATTGCCTTTATCAGCCAAGCAGTAAAAAGGAAGTAATGAATGATCGACTGAAACATTTTGGTGGAAACCTGAGTGTTTCTTATAATGATCCTATTTTAGTATCGAGAGCTTGGAAGCATCATATTTTTGATGAATGGGGAAGGCCTTACCTGGATGCTTACAACAACGTTCCCCACGTTGGACATTCGCATCCTAGGATTAATCAAGTTGCATTAGACCAACTTAATAAAGTAAATTCAAATACTCGTTACTTACACCCACTGCAATCTATGTTTGCAAAAAAAATATCATCTAAGCTCCCAAACGACCTTGAAGTTTGCTATTTTGTGAACTCTGGATCTGAGGCAAATGAACTGGCTTTGCGTTTAGCTAGAGCACATTCTGGGAAAAAAGGTATTATTACACCTGATGAAGGTTACTTTGGTAATACAACCGGTGCCTTAAGCATCTCAGCTTATAAGTTCAAAAAGCCAAATGGAGTAGGTCAGGCTGATTGGGTTGAAATTATAGAGGTGCCCGATGACTACAGAGGTTCATTTAAAAAAAATGATCCAGATCGTGCTATTAAATTCGCAAATTTGATCGATGGTGCGATTGAAAAGCTCAATACAAAAGGTATTGGCTTATCCGCTTTCATCATGGAAACATTTCCATCTGTAGGTGGACAAATTATTCCCCCACAAGGATATCTAGAGCAAGTTTACAATAAGATAAGAAAACAAGGCGGTGTCTGTATTGCTGATGAAGTGCAAACAGGGTTGGGGCGTTTGGGAGACTATTACTTTGGATTTGAGTTTCAAAATGTGAAACCTGATATTGTTGTTTTAGGTAAGCCCTTAGGAAATGGTCACCCAATTGGGGCTGTTATTACAACACAAGAGATTTCTGAAAGCTTCAATAATGGTATAGAATTTTTTTCAACTTTTGGTGGTTCAAATTTATCATGCAGAATTGGCATCGAAGTTTTGGATATAGTCGATGAAGAGAAATTTCAACAGAACGCAAAGACAGTTGGTGATTTTTTAATTTCTGGGTTTACTGAGTTAAAAAAGAAGTTCGATTTTATTGGCGATGTTCGGGGCATGGGTTTGTTTATAGGAGTGGAAATAATCGGAAGTGATGGATCAGAAGATTCAGAACTATGCGGCTACATAAAAAATAAAATGCGAGAAAATCGAATTTTAATTGGCAGTGATGGACCAAAGGATAACGTTATCAAAATTAGGCCGCCACTCACGATTGAACTTGAAGATGCTCAAATGTTGCTAACTATTCTATCAGAAATCCTTGAGGGAACTGAAGACTGGACCTAGGACTAAATTATTTTTATCATTCTCTTGCATGTAGAATTGAAATTTCTGTTAATTCTTCGATATCGTCAATATTTGCAACTCTTGGATTTGTTCCCGTTGCGCTATCAAGCATAGCCTTTTCCGCTATTCTTCTTTTACATTCCAAAGGAACACCTATTTCTGATAGCGATCGTGGTATTTGGACATAATCGAGTATTTTACCAATATCTTCGAGGATAATACTTGATGATGCCTCCTTTAAATCCATTGCCTGAGATATATACTTTACCTTTTCTCCAACGTGCGGGAGATTGAATTTCATTACAGTGGGTAGGATGATCGCGTTTGTTAAACCATGTTGTGTATTATATTCAGCTCCGACCATATGAGATATTGAATGCACCAGTCCAAGACCTTTCGTAAATGCTACTCCCGCCAAGCATGATCCGATTAACATTCCTCCTCTAGCATTAATATTTTCAGGTTGGTCAAAGGCGACTTTCAACCATTTGGAAATAAGTTTTAAAGCTTCAAGCGCTGCTCCATCGCACAGTGGATTTAGTCCTGGTACAATATAAGCTTCTAAAGCGTGCGTTAATGCGTCTACGCCGGTCCAAGCTGTTAAATTGGCAGGCAATTCAAATGTCAATTCTGGGTCCAGAATGGCAAGTGACGGACGCATGCCCAAATGTGCAAGACAAAATTTCATACCCTGACTGGTGTCTGTTACCATAGCGGTACTTTCAGTTTCCGCTCCAGTACCCGCCGTTGTTGGGATTGTTATGAAAGTTGGAAAGCAATTTAGAGAACTTAAAGTAGGTGCAGGCTTTCTATACTCAAAATCCCAAAGGCTGACACCACTGTTTACAGTCATGCCTATCGCCTTTGCTCCATCCAAAGCACTTCCACCTCCTATTGCGATTATTCCATCATGATTTCCATTGCGATATGCGATACAACCTGCATTTATTTCGTCATCGCGAGGATTAGGAGATATCCCACAAAATAATTGGTTTTTGATAGAAGCAATTTCTAGTAAATTAGCCAATTGATTTACAAACGGAAGTTCCTTACTACCTTTGTCTGTAACGACAAGTGGATTGGATATTTTGAATTTATTACAAAAACCACCTATTTCATTTATTCTGCCAGGACCGTAAGCAATTGGAATAGGAAACTCCCAATCGATGCTTTCATTCAAAAATTTCTCATCAATTTCCGCAATTGATAGCATTTTATGTTCCTTTAAATTTAAATAGTTGATTTATAATTTTATTAGGTAGCGCTGAATCCCTTGCAAAGCTAACTCTTTATTTTGCTTATATATTTTGACGTCTAGGCCCATGACCCCTGTTGTTTTATTTGGTGATAATTCATTGATTTCAAAAATCGGGTAAATTGTATCTCCACAGTAAACAGGTTTTAAGAATTGAGATGATTGATCTATAAACCCAATTAGGTTTTTTCCTAAACTATGAGCTAAAGGTGATGCCCCTATGGCAGCTTGAATAAGTGTCATAAATCCATGCGCCATCAGATTAGGATGACCTATTTCGGCTAAATAATTTCTATCGTAGTGTATGGGGTGATTATCTCCACTAGAGGCTTGGAAGGTTGCAAAAATACCCTCGGTCATTGTTCGTGACGGAGCGAAGAATTGCTCACCTATTTCAAAGTCATGAAACCTGCGCAATGGAACTACTCTGTGTTGTGCAGGATTAAACTTTTCATCTTTAGTCAACTCACTCTCCAATGCTCAAACATTTATTGACGATTTTATAATAAGCTTACAGTGTAATTGACAAAACAGTAAATTATAGTTTACGAATTTACTTGTGGTGTTCGCTTCGGCTAAAGGCTCGCACCACATGCCTCAAGGTATGAGCTGTCGTGGGCTCATTCTTTGACTCCCCAGAGCATCTGCGTGCGCCAACAGGCGCAGATGTTCATCTAAAGGGAACGAGTAAAAATTTTTCTACGCCCTTATTACATTTGAGGCTGCAACTGTTTTTAATAATCGACTTAATCGTTTAGGCTCACAGTAATTAAATCTTCCGAAAATTTTTGAGCGTCTGAGGGCATCTCTCCAT
>CAYMIR010000058.1:0-8518 GCA_964390655.1 uncultured Marinovum sp. | reverse complement strand
ATTTACGTTCTTATGATGGCGACAGCGTTTATGGGTTATGTGTTACCTTGGGGACAAATGTCATTTTGGGGTGCAACAGTCATAACCGGTCTGTTCGGAGCTGTACCATTTATTGGAGATGCGCTTCAAACGCTGTTACTTGGTGGTCCAGCGGTTGATAATGCGACCCTAAATCGCTTTTTTAGTTTACATTACTTGTTGCCTTTTTTGATAGCTGGATTGGTGATTGTACATATTTGGGCGTTTCACACTACTGGAAATAATAATCCAACGGGTGTGGAAGTACGAAGAGGGTCCAAAGAAGAGGCGGAAAAAGATACAGTTCCGTTTTGGCCTTATTACATAATAAAAGATGTATTTGCTTTAGCGGTTATTATGGTCGTTTTCTTTGCAGTTGTTGGCTTTATGCCAAACTATCTTGGACACCCTGATAATTATATTGAGGCTAACCCTCTAGCTACTCCAGCTCATATTGTTCCTGAATGGTATTTTCTACCTTTTTACGCAATCCTACGAGCCTTTACAGCTGATGTTTGGGTGGTTCAGATAGTCAGTTTTTTTACAGGTGGAATTATTGACGCCAAATTTTTTGGCGTCTTAGCAATGTTTGGAGCAATTCTTGTAATGGCAATAGCTCCTTGGCTTGATACTTCTTCTGTTCGATCAGCCCGGTACAGACCGATGCTGAAGCTTTGGTTTGCTATATTAGTAATCGACTTCATTCTTCTTATGTGGTTAGGAGCAATGCCAGCTGAGGAGCCGTACGCTTCGCTATCACTGATCGCATCAGCTTACTGGTTTGCTTATTTTCTAGTTATTCTGCCGCTGCTTGGTGTGCTTGAAAAGCCCCTTCCGCAACCGATGACAATTGAAGAAGATTTCAACAAGAAGCACCCTCCTAAAGAAGCTAGTGCGGGGCCCTCTCCAATCGAAGTACCTGCTGAATGAGTCAAGGATGATCAATATTATGTTTGTAGGAAAATCAGTTCTAAAATTTTTTGTTGTATTCCTTTTGACAGTCACCACTAGTTTTGCTGCTGGTGGTGGGGATAATTATGTTAAAGATTACAAGTTTTCATTCGAAGGCCCACTGGGGTCTTATGATCAAAATCAGTTGCAAAGAGGGCTTAAGGTTTACACTGAAATATGTTCTGCATGTCACGGATTGAAGTATGTTCCAATCCGCACCATAGGAGACGAAGGTGGTTTAGGTTATTCTGAAGACCAAGTTCGAGCCTATGCGGAAAACTACGAAATATTTGACCCAGAACTTGATGATTATCGTCCTGCGAAGCCAACAGATCATTTTCCAGAAGTTGTTGATGCGGGCGCCCCCGATCTTTCTCTAATGGCAAAAGCTAGGGCTGGATTTCACGGCCCCATGGGAACAGGTATAAATCAGTTTGTAAAAGGTATTGGTGGAGCTGAATATATAGCGTCCCTACTAGCTGGATACACCGGAGAAGAAAAAGAAGAATTTGGCACGGTATTTTACGAAAATACTGCTTATCCAGGCCGCTGGATAGCAATGGCACCACCGCTTTACGGTGAAGACGTAGATTATGATGATGGACATTCGAATGAACTAAAATACGAGGCTATGGATGTTGCAGCATTTCTAACGTGGGCTGCTGAGCCAAAAATGATGGCTAGAAAACATGTTGGTTTGCGCGCCGTTTTGTTTTTAATTCTATTATCTGCATTACTTTATGCCACGAATAAAACTTTATGGGCTCCAATAAAAAAGCGAGCTGCTTAGTTTTTGTGAGATTTCACCAAAACTATCTATATATTAGTCATTATCGGAGAGCCCCGCGCCGGCTCCACTGAGCCTGCTTTCATCTGTAGCAGGTGCGTAAGTCTTTTGGGCATGTTCATTTAATATTTTGAATTGTGTTTCACTAAGGCAGGCACGAAATGATGTTGTTTGCTTTACTCCATCAATAATTAGCTCCCTTCCATTCCATTCATAGCTATCCAATTTTAAATTGGTATCAGGTTGCACGTAGACTGAAGCCGCTAAATCAAAAATACTATTCAATTTGTTATTGCTGGGCTGATCTATTTTCTTACAATAATCTATCCAAAAAGAGTTATCTTTTAAGCAATCAATCCAAGTATCGAGCTCATCTACTCCGCAAGACATAAACCACGCCCCACAAGCGGCAGCATCTTCCGCAATCCCCCAAGGTAAACCCGAACCCACTGCAGCCTTGTTAAGTAGAGCTTCATATTCGTTTAGGGAAAGTTCAATTCCCTTCTTCAAGGTGCCCAAATCCAATTTTCTGGATCACTTCCAGAGGATAATTCATCTGGAAAAGGCGCACCTTTAAACATGGTAATTCTTACCCATCGGTCGGAGCGAGGATCAAAATGACAAGCACCAAAAAATGATAGTTTCGCTCTCAACATGTCGATTGGTAACATCGAGCCATCTATTGTGTTATCTCGGATTTCCGCAAATGGTAATTCACCACAAGTAAGACAGCGTCTCATTATATGTCTATGTTTAGGATATGTCCTTAAAAAATCTGCCATAGTGGTGCTTGGTTCAAGTTCACATAGATCTTTATATGCCCTGGCTACATCTCGACCTGGCTGAAGCGCTTGCTCATACTCGTTCAACTCTGGCATTTCATAGCGTTCGCCCAAGCGCGGCTCTAATTTTTCTTCTGAAGTATACCATGCGCGAGCATTACAATTAGGATCTGACCAATCAATTTCTAAAGCCCAGCCATAATATTGCTCAATAGTCGACTTTACATTTGCAATAGTCATATCGCCATTTATCGCGAATAGTTTTGTCTCGTCACAAGACATTTCATCGCCAAAAGTATCAACTAGGTGTCCATAAGGCTCCAAAATAAGAGAGTTTAACATCTCTTGGCCTTCTATACTTAGCTCAACTTCTGACCAGTCACACAAAAGCTTCCAAGGATATCCTATACCAAAACTGAAGTTTTCTAATTTTGTCTCTAGTTTTTCAATATCTTTCTCAAGCGCCAGATTTTTCTCAATTTGTATAGGGTGTTCTGACTGCCAAGCTTTTAAATGTGGTTTTAATCTTGTTACTAGTTCTTTAAATTTTGATATTTCAGTTTGTGTCGCAGTTTTTACATTTTTTACCGTCGCAATAGCAGTTTCTTTTGCTTCAAACCAATTATGAATTAATCTGGGGTGGTTGACCAAAAATGGAGCCATTCCAAGACCTGTTGAATTACCAACTCCAAACGAACGCCTTATAGCGCTATCCAATTTTACTGCACTGTCCGGATTTTTTATTTTTGCCAAGTGCTCAATTAAATCCATTACAAATGTTCTAATTAAATACACAGTCATCATTTCTAATTGAAACGGAGAATTCGCTTCTTCCCGATTTTCGACAACTCGACGGTCAGCCGAACCGAATTTTCCTGATCCATATACCGCTGTTGTACGCATCAAATATCCAACATCCCTGACGCGGTCTACGTCGGGCTGGTTACCATTTGAAAGACAGTTTAAAACATAATCCCAAAGTCTAACGGAGCGGTTTGCTCGAGACAGGCATAATTCATTTTGTGTTAGCCGACCTTCCTCTTGGTAAGGTACATGCTTTTCTAATCTTTCAAGATCATCAGGCGTAGGCCTTCCATCATAAAGAGTAAATGTAGCGTCCCAAGCTGAGGCTATGACGCGATCGCTACGCATTTCATCAGGTAAATCATGTGAAAAGCATATTAGCGTATAATCACGTAAAGGTGTGCTGAGCCTGTATAGTGCTCTGCCTACACCGTTAGCGTTAATTTCAAACAGATCTCTGTTAAACTTCCAGTTTTCTCTCGCAGCTCTTCTTAAAAATTGCCTTAAAAAAGACAGCCTAGATTGATGCATTGAGCCCATACGATCTAAGCGCATAACTTTCTCAGCAGACCTTTTAAGATCAGAAATTCCTACAATGCGATTAATCGGACCAACTCCTTAGTTTAAAATGTATTAGATTTTCACAATAAACTGTGTTTTTTGATTTTCCAAGGCCAGTTGATATTATAGTTACGTCAAAGAGAAGAAAACTCAATGTTACAAGTATATATATCTTTAGAGAAAATATGCTTTAGTCTTAAAAAAAGTTCTTGGTGTTAAAATTGGTAAGTTTATTTAAGTGGCATACCGACGCGCGTTACTCAAATTTACACTTAAAGCCATGTAGTTTTTCAGAGGCTATATCAAAAAATTTAGCAGTAGGAATTTTTATTAAAAAGGTTTCTGAAGGCAAGTGCCCGCTTATCTCAGATTTTGATGAGGTCAAAACTGAAGACACTAATAGTCTAGGCGTTTTTAGAACTAAAACTGGTGGTACATCAAAAGACCCTAAATTTGTTTTGAGAACTACCCAGAGCTGGATTAGCTCTTTTGAAGTTATCAATTTATTACAAAAAGAAAAAGAAAATTATCTGATATTTGGTGATTTAACACATTCGTTAGCACTATACGGAATGCTTGAGGCTTTACACTTAGGTCACAACGTCCACCACATTCAGAGACTGAGATCTGAAAGTGAATTAAAAGCGTCGGTTAAATTTGAGCCAACTTTTGTCTATATTACGCCCACACAAATAAGATTCATTTCTTCGTTTCTAATTATCCTACCAAGTACTTTAAATGTATTCATTGGGGGAGGGCGCCTTAATTCCGGAACTAGAGAAATGGTCAAACAAATTTTTCCTAATGCGATTTTGCATTTATTTTACGGATCTAGTGAAACAAGTTTTATAACGATTTCAGATGATTTTACTCCTATTGGATCAGTGGGGAAAGCTTTTCCAAATGTCAAAATCAAAGTGGAAGAAACTGGACCAAATATAAACCGTATATGGGTGAAATCGAATTACTTATTTCTGAAATATGCTGAAGGATCTAACAAAAATTTAGTTTGGCAAGATGAATGGCTAACAATTGGTGAGTATGGAAAGATAGATAGAGACGGATATTTATTCCTGCTTAGTGAAGACAACTCACGATTAACAGTCGCTGATAAAACTATTGAAAGTTACGAAATTGAAGACAAACTTAAAACGGCTGAGAATGTAATAGATGCTGCAGTTTGGAAAATTGAAAATAAATTAAGTGACTATCGAATAATAGCTGCAGTAGCAACAAATGGTGAAGTTCCCTCCGACAGGCTCTACGATACCTTGAAAGAGATAAACAAAATATTCAAACCTAAAAAGATTTATAAGATTAGTTTAAATGAGTGGCCCTTACTTGCCTCTGGCAAGACAGATCTAAGAGCTTTGAAAAGTCACTGTCATGGGTAGTGAACGCGTTTTTATAATTGCGGGTAAGCGAAGCGCGGTGGCTCCACGTTTTGGAGCATTTGCATCGCTGAGATATTATGATTTGGCAGCTCAGGTTGTGATTGATACCTTAAAAGACGCTAAAATAGATAAGCTTGAAGTTGATGAACTTATTGTTTCTAATGCTTTGGGTGCTGGTGGAAATCCAGCTCGAATGGTTAGCCTTGAAGCAAAACTAAATCTCTCGGTAGGTGGAGTATCAATTGATCGGCAGTGTTGTGGGGGAATGGATGCAATCAGTATCGGGACAGATCTTATAAAAAGTGGCCGTGCAGAAGTTGTAGTTGCTGGAGGAGTGGAAAGTTACTCTACGCGACCAATTAGACTACATTCCAAAAATTCAGACCAGCCACTAGTTTCTTACGATAGGCCAGCTTTTGCTCCAGCTGGTTTCAAGGATCCTGATTTGGCTGAAGCCACTGCAAAGTTGGCCACGAAGTTTGGGATTACTAAAAAAGAACAAGATAATTGGAGTATTAATAGCCACTTAAACGCACTGAAATCCAAGGAGATACTAAGATCCGAAATAACTCCAGTTTTAAATCAAACAAATGATTTATTTACGCGAGAACTTAATCAAAAAATTTGTGAAAGAGCACCCAAATTATCAGATACAATTACTCATGCAAACTCAGCGATAGCGGCTGATGCGGCTAGTTTTGTTGTTTTAGTGTCAGAGCTCTTTTTTAAAAAAAAAATGTGCAAGGGAGTCGAAGTTTTAGGTTCTCGGACAAGTGGGGTTATTCCAGAAGAAGCGCCATTGGCGCCAGTCGGAGCAATAAAAGCGCTTTTAGATCAGACAGAAATAAGCTTATCAAATGTGGCGTTTATTGAACTAATGGAGGCTTATGCTGCCCAAGCAATACTGTGTACTCGTTTATGTGGTCTTGATTCAGATAAAATAAATATAAGAGGTGGGGCTCTTTCTCGAGGTCATCCAATAGGTGCTTCGGGTGCGATACTGGTAGTTCGTTTGTTTAATGAACTTATTAAAACACCAGGAGCATCTGGAATGGCGGCAATAGCTGCGGCTGGAGGTATTGGTTCTGCTATGATGTTAAAATCCTAAAGTCTCGTTAAGACACTATTTGGCCGCGCTTTTAATATCGCACTAGTAACTATAGTTGCCAATATTACCTTTAAAATATCACCAGGTAAGTAGATCGAAACAGCTACGATTGCCGCATTCAGAGACATTCCAGCATTAATCATCATACCAATAAGCCCAGGAATATAGAGTATGACTATTCCTCCCATTATGGAAGACAGCGAGACAGAAATTAGAATATCTACAGATTTTGTCTTCTCCATAAGCCAGCCAGTAGTATAGGCCGCAATAGGAAATCCAACTATGAAACCCGCGGAGGCTCCTGCGAGAAGGCCAATCCCTCCTCTTCCACCTGCCAATAAGGGTAATCCTACCAACGTCAAAACCACAAAAAATAATGCTGCCAAACCACCTTTTCTAGAGCCTAAAATTGTTCCACACAGCATAACGCCCAAACTTTGTGCGGTTATTGGAACTCCAGAAGCTAATGGAAAGGCAGGAACCAATCCAAGTACAGTAATAAGAGCAGCAAATAAAGCTACCAGAACACTTGTTTTTTCCATCAATTCTCTCGCTTTTTTATCCCACCTCTAGCACGAAGAGCTTCTGACACATGATCGGCATCGTCTAAAATTGATAATGCTAAAGGTACTGAAATTCTCCAAAAACTGCGTTTAGTTGATCTAGCTGATTGCGCAAGCATTAAATTTTTAGCGCGTTGGTTCAATATTGGAATTGACCTTATAAACAAACCTATCGTTATAGATATGGCATGGGGGTTTATCCCAAAAACCTTGAGGTGTGATGAGTATTTCTGAATTTCTAAAATTATATCATGTATTTTGCTGGTCAGTAAAAAAAGATTTGCGATCAAGAATGCTGAAATAAGACGAAAAATTAGATTTAAGCCTTTATCCAAGTGGTCTAGATAGAGATGCCAAGCAGCCAAAATGATAACAAAAGGGATAGTAATTTTTAGGTGATAAAATCCTAACACTAGAAATTTTAGCCCACCGGCTAAAAAATAGATTAGCAAGAGCATTAAGAATATACCGAACATTACAAGTGGATTTTTTATAAAAAATAAAATTGCCGCAGCAGAGCAGCTGAGAACGATTTTTTTTTGAACAGATACCTCATCTAGTAAGGTGCTATACGATGATACGTTAGTAAACATTAAATAGTCTTTTCGTCATAATTTATCATAGCAGTTCTATACTTTTTTATGACAGTTTTTGGTTTGCCGTCAGCTTGAACAACACCTTCATCCATCCAGATCAATCTTTGATAATCTTCGAATGTTTCCGGCATATGGGAAACGTGAATAATAGTTTGCTTTAGAGAACTTAAGTAATGTTCTAGTTTTAGTTGTGTGGGTATGTCTATTCCAGTAAATGGTTCATCCAAAAGTAAAACTCTAGGTTTCATTAATAATACTGAGAGCAGGCAAACTAAGTGCTTTTGACCTTGCGACAGCGTAGAAATAGATCGTTCAAACCAATCAACTTTATCATATTTTTTCAAACATGCGATAACTTTTAAATCAGCCTCATTTTTTTTCAGACCTAATTGAGTGAGGCCAAACCGAAGCTCTTCGCCAACAGTTGGAAAAATGATTTGATGATCGGGATTTTGAAAAATTATCCCCACCTTTTTAATGGCTTCTTTTCTTTTTTTTGCTACTTCGGTTCCATCTATTAAAACTTTTCCCTTATTCAATTCTTGTAAGCCGGCCAAAATGCGTAAAAGGGTAGTTTTGCCTGAACCGTTACGCCCGATAAATCCGACCCTTTGTTCCCTAATGGATAGGCTTACGTTTTCTAAAATTCGTTCTTTTCCATAAAAAACAGAGGCTGAGCAAATTTCAATTTCTGTTGGTTTATCTTGGCTAATTTCCATTTGTCCATCGTCTTAGAGTGGAAAACAAAATATCGATTAAATCTATTACTAATTTTGACCAAAGTTAGCGGTTTTAGATAACTAGAACCTGCGTGCCAACTTCCGTCATAGCGAATAACTCTGCAATATGTTCATTATAAAGACCAATACATCCATTCGATGAACGACGTCCAATTTTTCGCGTATCGTGAGTTCCATGAATTCGGAAATACGTCCAACTTAAATAAAGAGCATG
>CAYMIR010000057.1:0-8713 GCA_964390655.1 uncultured Marinovum sp. | reverse complement strand
GAAACACGCTATGCACATCTCTCAAAGTTTCGTGTTAAAAAAGGCCAAAGAGTTTCTCGCGGTCAACACATAGGCGATATGGGAAACACTGGACGCTCAACTGGCACGCATTTACATTATGAAATAAGAATAGGCGGAAAACCCATTAACCCAATGAAGTATATTAAGGCAGCACAAAATGTTTTCTAAGAGTAAAATAAACGAACCAGCACAAAAAACCCCCGAGGTCTCTAAACCGATGGAGCCTGAAAAAACAACTTCATCGATTCCTATATCAAAGCCTAAACCTCCAGCTTCTATGTTATCGCAAGATTTAAATATAGTTGGAAACATTAAGACTACTGGTGACATTCAAGTTGAGGGAACAGTTGAAGGCGATATTAAAGCCCACCTGTTAACTATAGGGGAGACAGCGACCATCAAGGGCGAAGTTGTTGCAGACGATGTAGTTATTAATGGTCGAATTATAGGACGCGTCAGAGGTTTGAAAGTTAGGTTGACATCAACAGCTCGTGTTGAAGGCGACATTATTCATAAAACAATCGCAATTGAGTCTGGAGCACATTTTGAAGGATCAGTCCAACGTCAAGATGATCCACTTGCAACAGGTGTTAAGCCAAAAGCTGAATTTGTAAAAAAACAAGAAACAGAAGTTAAAAATTAAATCTAATTCTTAGGTGGTATGGAATAGGTGATAGTGGCCCGAGCTACGGGCTTCTCAAAGCCTTCAGAGTAAACTTTAGAGTCAGCAACAACTAGGCTTTTGCCAACCTTAAGTAGTTCACAAATGGCGATGAGATCTGTGTCTCCTGACGGTTTTCGCATAAAATCTATTGAGCAATTTGTTGTTACTGCCAACGCCTCTTTGCCCAAATTCGCACAAACAGCCATATATGCAGAACAGTCAACAAGATAGAATATTGAGGGACCAGACACAGTATTGCCCGGTCTTAAATGTTTAAATGTTACATTTAATTTAACATGTGAGCCCTGCTCAGAAATTTCGATAATTTCAAAATCATCTTTGATTTGGGGAAATATTTCCTCGACATACTCGCTTAGCTCTTCAATAGTAAAACGTAACGACATTCTTTAAACTCTAGTTGATGTAACTTAAAGTTAGTGAAATTTTTAAGGAGAGCAAGATGGCTATTTTAGAACGTAACGATAAAAACTCAGTTGCTTACATCCTTCTAAATTCACCTGAAACTTTAAATTCTCTATCCGATGAAATGCTTGCGGCGCTAACTAGTGAGCTTGAAAATTTAAAAAATGAAACACAAATCAGAGCTGTGGTTCTTTCAGGTGCGGGTAAAGCATTTTGCGCAGGGCACAATCTCAAGGAAATGACACAAGGTCGAAATTTAGAAGATGGCGGTAAAGCTTATTTTTTAGATCTCTTTAACCGATGCGCAAAAATGATGATGCTCATTCAAAACTTACCTCAACCTGTGATTGCTAAGGTCCATGGAATAGCAACTGCTGCCGGATGCCAACTAGTTGCAACTTGTGATTTGGCAGTTGCCGAAGAGACTACTAAATTTGGAGTAAATGGTGTTAATATTGGTCTTTTCTGCTCTACTCCAATGGTTGCACTATCTAGAAATATACCCAGAAAGCAAGCGTTTGAAATGTTGACAACTGGTGAATTCATTACTGCAGATCAAGCAAAAACACTTGGGTTAGTCAATAAAGTAGCAAGCATAGAGAGTTTTGAAGCGCAGACAGAAGAACTCGCCGAAAAAATTGCTTCAAAATTAGGATCAGCCGTCAAAATTGGAAAAGAAGCTTTTTACAAGCAATTGGAAATGCCAATAATTCAAGCCTATGAATATACCGGACAGGTAATGGCCGAAAATATGATGTTGCGGCAAACGGAGAGAGGAATTGACGCTTTTTTGAATAAACTTGAGCCAGTTTGGGAACAAGATTGATTAATTAATATTTTAAAAACCTATTAAGGCCCTAACATCACTAGCCTTCAAACCCTCTTGTCTATATTTATATATTGATTTTGCATCATGCCTTTTGGCTAATCGCTTGCCATTTTCGTCACAAACTAATTTATGATGGTAATATAACGGTTTTTTAAATCCAAGACGTGAATTTAAGACCGTGTGTATTTTAGTCGCTTCAAATAAATCCGACCCTCGAACAATGTGCGTTATTTTTTGCTCAGCATCGTCAACGACGCACGCCAAGTGATAAGCAGGATATCCTTTACGCCATAAAACAACATCACCAACTGTTTTGAAAAATTCTTCTGATGAAAATGAAATTACTCCCTTCCTTGGACCAAGTTCTCGAAAAGAGAACAATCCATTTTTATCCAATTTAATATGCATTCGAAGGGCGTTTTCAAATTTTGATTGGGATGAAAACATTTTTTCTCTACAAGTACCTGGGTAGATTATGCCATCCGGACCCGAAAACGTTTCACTTTCGTGAGGCGCGCTTAAAGCATTTTGTATGTCTCTGCGGCCACAAACACATTCAAAAAGGCCTAGCTCTTTAGAGAATTTAATTAAATAGCTTTTATATCGGTTAATCCGTTCTGATTGGCGCACTACCGGCTCATCCCAGGACAAACCCAACCAATCCAGATCATCAAAAATTTGATTTTCCCATTTATTTTTTGAGCGTGATTGGTCCAAGTTCTCTATTCGAATATAAAACTTACCTCCTTCGCTACGAGCCATATCGTGTGAAATAATAGCAGAATAAGCATGACCCAGATGTAAAGGTCCAGTGGGAGAAGGTGCAAAACGGGTTATAATGGTCAAAGTTTTTTAAGAATATAAATATTGGATTTTAAATTAGCTTTGGGAAGATGACTTCCATAACTTTTATGTAGAATTGCTGCATGCCCACTGTCGAGGCATAGCTTTACTTTTTTTTCATAATTTGGATCATTGAGCGTATGGTCATTAAACGAAAAAGCAAACAAACCATTTGGTGGTAATAAAGCGAATAGGCTATCAAAAGTTTTAAGCGGCGCTGCTCCAGCCCCTATTACACCAATAGCTGTTATAATTTTATATTGATCAGGATAGACTGGGATTTCATTAGAGGGATCAAATACCCTTAGGTTTTTGTAAATAGATTTTTTCTCCGCGAGAATTACCATTTCTTGTGAAACATCCAAACCATCAATATTCTCAAATCCAACCGCCTGAAGTGCAGAACCAGACAAACCTGTTCCACATCCATAATCTAGAATATGTTCAGATTGATCTCTAACCACCTCTTTCAAAGCGTTCGCAACTCTTTGAGGAGTCACATATCCATTTTCTTGGACTTCTTTATCGTATGTTGCAGCCCAGGAAGCGTATAATTCTCTACTGTCGTCCGTACCACCAACATAAACGTCTTTTAAATAATTCTTTGCCATTAGGAGCACTTTAAAGCATTAAATTTAGCTACGTCCATCAAAATTTGACAACCAGTTCGACCAGGAACTCTTCGCACGCTCAGTATAGGCTTTATAGCGCTCAATACGAGCTTTTCGACCGCCTTTAACCCCATCAATTATTGGAAATAAGCCAAAATTTACATTCATGGGCTGGAAAGTTTTTGCATTAGCCCCACCCGTGATATGATTAACTAGTGAACCGATTGCTGTATCCACTGGAACGTCGGGAATATCTTCTTCAAGAATTTCTAAGGCTGCTAATCGACCAGAAAGTAATCCAATTGAAGCACTTTCTACATAACCTTCAACTCCAGTGATTTGACCAGCAAAACGAATATTTGATCTCGGTTTGAAACGTAGTTTTTTATCCAATAATAACGGAGAATTTATAAAAGAGTTTCTATGAATACCTCCAAGTCTAGCAAATTTGGCCTCTTCCAGACCTGGAATCATTCTTAAAATTTCTTTTTGTGCTCGATATTTCATTTTGGTTTGAAATCCAACAATGTTGTAAAGTGTACCCAGAGCATTATCACGACGAAGTTGAACAACCGCATAAGGCTTTTCTTCTGAATGAGGATTAGTCAAACCTACAGGTTTCATAGGGCCAAATCTCAGTGTTTCCAATCCTCTTTCGGCCATCACTTCTATGGGTAGGCATCCATCGAAATATGTTGCAGTTTCACCATCCTTAAAATCTGTTTTATCGGCTGCCAAAAGTGCATAAATAAATTTAGTATATTGTTCTTTGGACATGGGGCAGTTTAAATACGCTGTTCTCTCCTCTTCTGTTTCCCCCTTATCATATCTCGATTGCATCCAAGCTTTTGACATATCTATAGTATCAAAATAAATAATTGGAGCGATCGCATCAAAAAACGCCAAAGCATCAGCTCCACTTAATTCGGCAATAGAATTTGCCAATCTAGAAGAAGTAAGGGGACCAGTGGCTACAATCCATCGTCCCTCAGTTGGAAGTGTTGTGATTTCTTCGTTCGAAATTCGTATTTTTGGATGATCATTAATTTTTCTAGTTATGGCCTCGGCAAATTCTTCTCTATCAACGGCAAGAGCGCCACCCGCCGGTAATTTGTTTTGATAAGCCGTGTTGATGATCAGTCCATTTGCAAGCATCATTTCCCAATGTAAAAGACCAACCGCATTTTGCTCATGATCGTTAGAGCGAAAAGAGTTAGAGCAAACCATTTCACCCAATTTTTCAGTTTGATGAGCAAAAGTTTTAACCTTTGGCCGCATTTCGTATAGAGTAACATCTACGCCCATGTTAGCCGCTTGCCATGCAGCTTCGCATCCGGCCATTCCGCCGCCAATAATGTTTAAAGAGCTATCCATTTTAATCTATCGGATCCATTAATTCTGATTCAGATCCATCAACAACACTTGTGAAAAAACAACTTTTTCTCAGAGTGTGACATGCAGCTCCCTTTTGCCTGACAATTACAAGCAATGCATCTCTGTCACAGTCAAATCTTAACTCAACTAAATCTTGCGTATTTCCAGAAGTTTCTCCTTTGATCCAAAATTTGTTCCGAGAACGTGACCAATATGTAACTTTACCTGTCTGAAGAGTTCTTTCAATTGCTTCTTTATTCATCCAAGCAAGCATTAATACTTCTAAAGTACTTTCATCTTGCGCAATTACTGGTAAGAGGCCTGCGTCATTGTATCTGAGTGTATTAGGCTCAAAGTCATTCATATTAAATAATCCATTTGCAACTAGGGCTAGTTAACCTATTTACTCATCATAAACAAAAAGGAAAAGAGCATGCCGTCTGAAACTGACTTAATAAAATTATATTCAGGCAAAATTCTTCAAATGGCCGCTGATCCCATCTACCGTGAACGCCTATCTGAACCTGATGCATCTGTGACAAAAAGATCGCCGCTGTGCGGTTCTGCAATTACAGTCGATATTAATGTAAAAAATGGAATTATCACACATTACGGGCAAGACGTTAGAGCCTGCGCTCTCGGACAAGCTTCTTCTACCATAATTGGAAAGGCCATTATTGGTCGCTCACTTAAAGAAGTAAGCAAAGCTTACGAAGAGTTAAGAGAAATGCTTACGAACAACGGCCCCACTCCCAGCCAACCGTTTGACGCTTTATATATGCTACAACCTGCATCAGAATACAAAAATAGACATGCCTCAATACTTCTAGCTATCGAAGCTACTTTAGCCGCATTCCAGCAAATCGCAGATGGCGATAAATTATTTTAATTTCAACGCTAGTAGGTACTTTTAAATAAGTACTGGAATATGCAAAGCTGTTGCAAAAATTATAAATAAGGAGACACAGCCTATCATATCTAGAAAAATGGCTTCTTTTTGACTTGAAAATATAGACTTTATTTGAGCTAACATTTAACCAACCTCTTTTATTTTTTCAATTTGTTTTTGTTTTGTTCTCATTTATTTCTATGTTTGTCAACAAAAAAGAGAACAAATTAAGAATATCTTGGTTTAACCAACGGTAATTAGTCGAATAGACTTATCTTGATCCATTAACCAAAGGAGATTTTTGACGGCTTTACCTTGAGGGGTTTCAAGGTTTGGATCTTTTGCAAGTAAATATCTCGCCTGCTGATATGCTGTCTCCATAAGTTCCTCAATCATATCAATATTGGCCATTCTAAATCTGGGCAGACCAGATTGAGCTGTTCCAATAGCATCACCGGAGCCTCTCAAATTCAGATCGACTTCTGAGATTTTAAAGCCGTCTTCAGTTTCTCTCAAAATAGACAGTCGCTTTTTACTAGAAATGGTTAATGGTTCTTTATACAGCAGTAAACAATTTGATTGATTGGCCCCTCGCCCCACTCTTCCACGCAATTGATGCAACTGCGCCAAACCAAATTTTTCAGCATTTTCTACTACCATAATATTTGCCGAAGGCACATTTACCCCAACTTCTATTACAGTTGTTGCAACGAGAAGCTTAGTATTTCCAGAAATAAATCGATCCATAATTTCATCTTTGATTTCTGAAGACATTTTTCCGTGAACTAACTCCACTACCCCCTCGCCCAATTTGGCTCGAAGCTCTTCAAATCTGCGTTCAGCAGCCGTATAGTGTAAAACCTCACTTTCTTCGATAAGCGGACAAACCCAATAGGCTTGTGCTCCCTTAACAATGGATTTTTTCAATTTATCTACAACCTCATCTATGCGCGAACTTGAGATAAGTGCAGTATTAATTGGTTTTCTACCGGGAGGTTTCTGCTTAATTATACTAATGTCCATATCGCCATACTGGGCTAATGCTAAAGATCTTGGGATTGGCGTCGCGGTCATTATCAGAATATCAACAAAACTGCCCTTTTTACCTAATTCAAGTCGTTGATTAACACCAAACCTATGCTGCTCATCTACAACTGCAAATCGCAAATCCTTAAATATAACATCCGACTGAAACAGCGCATGGGTTCCGACAACAACATTGGTTTTGCCCTCTTTTAAATCGGTAAGTTTATTATTTCTTAAATTGCCTCTATCTCTACCAGTTAAGAGATTTAAATTCACACCAGCCTTCTCTGCAAAAGGTAACAACGTTTCAAAGTGTTGCCTTGCCAATATTTCAGTAGGCGCCATTATTGCACCTTGACCTCCCGCCTCGACTGCAGCAACCAAACCCATAAAGGCGACTATAGTTTTACCGGAGCCAACGTCCCCTTGAAGAAGACGGTTCATCCTTTCAGGCTTTTTTAAATCATCTAGTATATCTCTAATTGAAAGTTTCTGATCTTCGGTAAAATTGAATGGAAGGTTATTTAAAATTTTGGTTTGTATAATACCTGTAGCGATATTTTTTCTGCCCTTTGATCGCCTGATCTTATTTCTAGCGATGGACAAGGATAACTGGTGTGAAAATAATTCATCAAAAGCTAATCTCTGCCGTGCCGGGTCAGTCAAAGAAGCACCCTCAGCCGATATGGGACAATGAGTACTCTTGAGTGCATCCTGCCAAGACGGCCAGCCTTTTATTTTTAATAATTCATCATCAATCCACTCATCAAGTTTAGGCAAATTTTCTAATAAGCCATTTATCGTACCAGACATGAGTTTTTGACTAATACCAGAAGTAAGGGGATAAACAGGTTCAAACCGAAAAATAGGTTTTTCATCATTAATTTTCTTAATATGGTGAGGATGCACAATTTGTGGGACGTCTTCATAAAATTCAAGCTTACCGGAAATAACTCTACGTTCTCCGACAGGCAAAAGAGCTTCAAGATATTCTTTTCTTGCATTAAAAAACACAAGTTGAAAACCAACTTCGGCATCTTGAACATTAACCCTATACGCAGAGGCGCGGGATCGACCAACTTTATGAGCTTTGACCAATACTTCGACGGTAACTATTTGCGACGACAAAACTCCACGAACGCTTTTTACTGGTAGACGATCCAGAACTGAAAACGGTAAATTAAAAAGAAAGTCCCGAGGCTTTTCTATCGCAAGATTTTTTAAATTAATGATAGTTTTAGGACCTATGCCAGACAAATTGTTTAAATCACCAAATAGATGAAATAATTCTTTAGGACGTGTTCCCATTACTTTCCAATCAAACTAAGCCATTCAGTTTCATCTAAAGTTTTCACTCCAAGTTCTTCTGCTTTTCTAATTTTTGATCCCGCCCCAGGTCCGGCTATAACTAGATCTGTTTTTGTGGAGACAGACCCTGAAACTTTAGCCCCAAAGTTTTCGGCTAAAGATTTAGCCTCTGAACGGCTCATTTGTTCCAGTGTTCCAGTAAAAACTAAGGTTTTTCCTGAGAGGAAGTTATCGTCTATATCCGGAGGGATTTCATCTAATATATCTAAATGCTCGACAAGTTTTTCGATGCTGTTTCTTTCTTTTCCGATTTCAAAAGCAGAAAGCAGCGAGTTAACAACAGTCGTTCCTATTCCATCTATAGACACCAAATCAAAATATTCTTGGCTCTCTCTATTCTGAGCAAGTGAAATAGAAGGAACAAACTCTGACCACGTCAAAAAGTGACGTGCCAAAAGTTTTGAAACATTTTCACCTACATGACGGATCCCCAAAGAAAATAGAAAGCGACTAAACTCAATGGTTTTTTTATCTTTAATTGCATCAAAAAGATTTTCAGCACTTTTTTTTCCAAAACCGTGCCGGTCTTTTAATTTTGTAAAGTTATTTTGATCTCGAAACTCCAAGGTAAAAATATCTACCGGTTCCTTGATTGGCAAAGCCTCATCGGCAAAAAACAATTCTATTTGTCTCGCTCCAAGACCCTCAATATCAAAAGCCTTCCG
>CAYMIR010000056.1:0-8747 GCA_964390655.1 uncultured Marinovum sp. | reverse complement strand
TACAGAAAGCGCCCTGATTAAACTTGTATATCCATCTGTACCGAGAATAGTGAGTAATCCCCATAAAATGATAGTCAAAACCGAATATAAAGGCACCAGCTTTTGACTTACCTTCACTAAGGTAATGGAACGTTCATCAAGTGTGAGTTTTCTATTCGAATTCAATGGTTCTTGTTTATTTGAAAAAACTTCAAAACCTCCAAGGTTGGCAGGTAATAAAATTACAAAGGCAGCAATCCAAATCAGACCGCCTCCAAACCAAGCAATTAATGCTCGCCAAAGATGAATGGGTTTTGACAAAAATTCGATTTCAAATACGGGTAAGCCAGTAGTAGTAAAAGCGCTGACCATATCAAGATATATGTCTGTAAAATTAACGTTAGGTAATATAATCCAACCAGGAACAGCTAAAAATAAGGGTAAGACTAAGAAAGAAAAAACAAGCGAAAATAATTGCGACAAGCCAGTTTCTTTTAAATTTCTATTTGATGTAGCTAAAACCACCAAAGATAAAATCAAAAATCCTGTCAAACCAGTATATAAGAATATTCGCGCTTCTCTAAAAAGATCAGATACGAGAGCATACCCAGCAACAATAATCATCAAACTGCAAGATATCCCAAGAACTTGGAAAAATAGAGGTAAGTTTTTGAAGTTCACACCCAATTTCGGAAACGACAACATATAAATATAGTAACTTTTCTAAGCTAAAAATAATCTATTGTAACTTGAAGAAGTCTTTCAACCTCTGGAATATCTTTAGAAAGTGCAAATACCGCAATAATATCACCTTCTTCAATTCTTGAATTACTGTCAGGTTTTATCATATCGCCGTTTTTCAATATACCTCCAACGATTACGCCTTCAGGAAAGTCTATATCACCTATACGACTTCCCGTGATGGGAGATGTCGACATTACCTGTGCTTCAATAATTTCCGCCTCCGCATCTCCAATTGAATAGACATTTTTAACTTTTCCATGACGAATATGCTTTAAAATGGAACTTACTGTCGTAGATCTCGGGTTAATATATGCATCTATTCCAAGTGGTGTCGTCAACGGTGACATTGTAGGGTCATTTATCAAAGCAATAGCTTTTCTACACCCTCTTGATTTTGCCCGCACAGCCGCAAGCATATTTGTCTTATCATCGTCTGTGATGGCCAGTATAGCGTCCGCCTTTGAAATATTCGCTTCCTCCAACAAACCAGAGTCTAAGCCGTCTCCATGCAAAACTATAGTTCGCTCTAAAGTTTCTGCTGCAAACTCAGCTCTTAATCTGTTTTTTTCGATTATTTTGACACGCACCCTGTTTTCACTGTTTTCTAGCGACTTTGCAATTTTGAGACCCACATTTCCACCACCAATCAAAATAACTCTATTTTGCTCACCGTAAGATTTACCAAAAACATCCATAGTTCTTTCTGAGTCCGTCGAATGGCATATTAAATATACCTCATCTGATGGGAATATTTGATCTCCAGCATTTGGAGCAAAAAGGACACCTTGCCTGCGGATCCCAACAACAATTACCCTTAAAGTAGAAAACAAATCTGTCAATTGCCGTAGTGGCGTGTTGATAACTGGACAATTTTCTCCGATATGAAGACCCAAAAGCTGAGCCTTATCATTTAAAAAACTTTCCGACTCAAAGGCATTGGGTGCAGATAATCTTTTTAAAGCTGCTTCGGCCACCTCAAGTTCAGGACTTATTACCACATCTATTGGCAAATGGTCGCGCCGATATAAATCGGCGTAAATTGCATCAAGGTAAGATTGGCTTCTAAGCCTAGCAATCTTTCTAGGTATGTCAAAAATTGAGTGCGCAACCTGACAAGTTACCATATTTACTTCATCAGAGTGAGTAGCCGCAATAATCATATCAGCATCTTCAGCGCCAGCATTACTAAGCACGTTGGGATATGAAGCAAAGCCACAAACCCCTTTAACATCTAGAGTGTCAGTTGCCCTAGTAACTAAATCCTGATTGCTATCTACGATTGTTACGTCATTTTTTTCACCGGCAAGATGACGCGCAATCTGCCAACCAACTTGACCCGCACCACAAATGATAACTTTCATCCAGACCTACCTTGCTTACAAAAAACCATAAACTAATTAAACTAAGTAACAAACAATTATGATAACGATAGAATCGATTTAATTCTTTTGACCCGAATTAATACCTAAAGATTTGAGCTTTCGATGTAATGCACTTCTCTCCATTTCAACAAAAGCTGCAGTTTTTGAAATATTTCCCCCAAAGCGATTAATTTGCAAAATAAGATAATCACGCTCAAATATTTCGCGAGCCTCTCGTAAAGACATATTGGCTAATTCAGATGGTATTAAATTAACCTTATCGTCCTTTTCTTGAGATTTTATTTCAGACGACATCAACTCCTCAACTTTTATTTTATCCGAGGGTTCTCCTAAAATTAAAACTCGTTCAATCATATTTCGAAGTTGTCTAATATTTCCTGGCCAATTCATTGACTGTAAGAAAGTTAAGGCCTCATCAGTAAATTCACGATAAGCTAAATCGTTAGCTAAAGATAGTTGCTCAACAAAGTATTTGGCTAATATAGGAATATCGTCAACCCTGTCTCTCAAATTTGGAACTTTTATTGGAACTACGCTTAGTCTTTGAAATAAATCTTCTCTAAAACTTTTGTTTTTCGCTCTTTCTAATAGCTCTGAGCTGGTAGCACTAATAAATCTTACATCCACACTCACTTTTTTGCTACTACCAAGCCTAGTAATAGAGTTTTCTAATAAAACTTTTAATAATTTACTTTGTAAATCCATAGGCAATTCAGATACCTTATCGAGATAAATAGTCCCTCCATTTGCCTTTTCGAATGCTCCGACTTCCTGTAAACTGCTATTATCCTCAAAGCCAAATAAAAATCGTTCAAGTTCATTTTGATTAGAAGTTGAGCAATCTACTGAGATAAAATTTCCAGCTGCTTGCCTTGAGTTTTGATGAATATACTTCGCTGCGGTCGTTTTACCTGACCCTGATGAACCGGTTATAAAAACCCTACTGTTAGCTTTGGAAATTTTATCTAGATTAGTTACAAAGTTTCGAAAAATACCGCTATTACCCTTTAATTCTAATTCAACTATACTTTTTTGTTTAAGTTCTGTATTTTCTTTTCGAAGAGAAGATATTTCCATAGCTCGCCTGACTACGACTAAAAGTTGTTCGATATTAAAGGGTTTCTCAATAAAATCGTATGCGCCCTGTTTGATAGCAGATACAGCTATTTCGATATTGCCATGCCCTGAGATGATAACAACTGGCAATTGAGGATAATTCAATTTGACCTTTTTTAAAATATCAATTCCATCCATATGACTATCTTTTAACCAAATATCCAAGATCAATAATCCCGGTGGATGGGTTTGGACTTGTTTCAAACAGTCTTTGGAAGAGCCGGACAATCTAGTTGAAAAACCTTCATCAATTAAAATTTCTGATATCAGTTCACGAATGTCTTTTTCATCATCAACTATCAAAATATCATTCATATTAATTCCGCTTTAACCTGATCTTTATAGTTTTTTGACTTAGGAAGCTCGATGGATACTTTTGCTCCAGTTATATTGTTTGTTTGAAAAGAACTAGCGTCTTCTAATTTTAAAGTGCCACCGTGTTCCTCTATAATTTTTTTAACTATAGCTAAACCAAGTCCAGTACCTTTTTCACGGGTGGTAACATAAGGCTCAAATAATCGAGATCGATCTTGCGGCAAGCCAATGCCATTGTCTGTAATATGCAAAATTATAATGTCAGGTTGATCCTGCAAATTAACATCAATTTTACCTTTCTCATCTGAATCAAGAACTCTTTGTTTTCTTGCTTCAATTGCTTCCCCAGCGTTTTTTAAAATATTTGTTAGGGCTTGATTTATTAAAGTTGCGTCAATTGATATTATCACTGGTTGCTCAGTTTTTACAAAATTTATTAAAACATCGGGTTGACCAGCCTGCTGTAACGAAACATTAGACTCAATTAAAGCATTGAGTTCCTCATTTTTGCGTCTCAATTCTGGCATCCTTGCAAACTTGGAAAATTCGTCAACAATACGACGGATATCATCGGTTTGCCGAGTAATGACATCAACCATTTGTTTAAGCCCATCTGAGTTTTCTCCAAGAAACGGACTAAATTTTTTAACAATCCTCTCTGCGGATAATTGTATTGGAGTCAGAGGGTTTTTTATTTCATGGGCAATGCGTCTGGCAACATCACCCCAAGCTGCTGACCTCTGAGCGGACACAAGAGATGTAATATCATCAAAAGCGACAACATAACCTTTCAATTTTTTATCTTCATTCATGGGAGCCATACGAACTAAAAAATTTTCTAGCCGACCTGTTCGAACAAATTTTATTTCAGACTGCAAATTATCTGCTCCAGATTTCTTCAATTGTTGAAAAAGAGAATTTAATTCCGGAAATATATCAGAAAGTTGATTTTGCATTTCTTCGTTCCTATTATGGTCCAATAAATAATTGGCTGAATTATTAGTGAAGCTTACTTTTCCATCTGGATCGAGCACAATAACTCCAGAAGTGACTGAGGAAAGTACGCTATCAAAAAGCCGCCTTCTTTCTTCAATTTGTTCAGTATTATCAATTAATGTATCCCGTTGATGCTTAAGTTGTTTTGTCATTTGATTAAAATAACGCCCAAGCTGGGCTATTTCATCATCGCCTTCATCTTCAATCACTTGTGTAGTTAACTCCCCTGCTCCAACTCGCTTTGCTGCTGCGGCCAACCTTCCTATCGGTTTAGATAGCCTTTCGGCGAACCAAAGTGCGAATAATACTGAGGAAACAATTAGTAAAAGAGCCAAAGCAAAATAAAGAACTGCAAAATTCAAAAGATACGCGGTTCGGTCATTTTCCATCTGCTGATACAAAACCGCAGTTTTCTGTGTCTCATCTAATAGATTAAAGAGTGTACCGTCGATTTCTCTTGTTACGTACAAATATCTATCGCCAAACCCATTTAGATAGATTAAAGCTCTTAATTCGTTGTTATTAAAATCATTTATCAAAACAACTTCTTTAACTGAGTTTATTATTTTTTTCTCATCAGGTTTTTCAAAATCAAAAAGGTAAGAACGTTCTCCTCTAAGCTCGATATTTCCAGTTCCATTCAAGATAAAAGCTTCCTTTAAACCTCGCTGTAATTTCATCTGACGTGATGCAAGTTCATTTCTCAATTGATCTTTTTCAAAAAAAGGTCTTTTTTTACGAAAATTCTGTAAACCTTCTTTAAGAGAGTAAACATCCTCTACCAAAGCGTTTTGTTGTTCGTCAGCATAAGCTCGAGCCGCCGATAATGAAGTCCCCACAACACTTTGGACACGTTCCGAAAACCACGCTTCTAGGCCCAAATTGATTGAAACTGTAGCAAAAACAGCCACAGTAATTGTCGGAAGCAAAGACATCGTTGTGAATACACCAGCTAGTCGAAAATGAAGTTTTGAACCAGCTAGTCGGGATCTACGTTGAGAAAGAACATATAGAATTCTAACCAAGACAATGCCAATAATCAGAAGCACATAGACTAAATCCAGTAATAAAAAGAAACGAAGCCAAACAGACTGTCCAGCAACATTAAATGGACCTAAAAACAAATATGTCGCAACAGCCAATAACGGGCCGAGTAATATAAGGGAAATATTTATAGTAGATTGAAAGGCTTTCAAATTTGAATAATTCAAAAGCCATTTTGATACGGACTTATTTCTGTTTAATATTGCCAAAAAATCCCCAACAAAGTCCAAGAAAAAATATGTTGTATTTTTACATCAGCACACAACAGCATTGACAATCAATGTCAAGAGATATGTTGCTTTTTTACATCAATTTACGACGTCGGTAAACTTTTATATCCAGCTCACTTATTTTTTTTCTAAGAGTGTTTCGATTTATTCCTAACAAATTTGCACATTTTGCTTGATTACCGCCTGTCGCCTCCAACGAAACGGTTATCAAGGGAGCTTCCATCTCTTTCAAAATCCGGTTGTACAAACCAACGGGAGGTAAAATATTACCGTGTAAGTCAAAATATCGGCGCAAATGTCTCTCTATATCGCTGGAGATTTTTTCTGCACCCGCTTGTGCAAATGATCCATGAATTTCGGGCTGGTTTTCCAAGGATTGCTCTACTTCAGTAAGTGAGATCTCATGCTCTCTAGAAGTTAAACCAAGTCGCTTTACTATATTTTGCAGCTGCCTTACATTTCCAGGCCAACTGTAAGCAAGAAAAAGATCTTGTGCTTTAACCCCTAATTGTCTTACGGGCCCCCCCTCGTTTTCAAGTAATTTAAGAAAATGCTCTGACAAAATCAAAATATCATCAACACATTCACGTAAATTGGGTAATTCAATCGTTGCGCCACTCAACCTGTAAAATACGTCGTTTCTTATACTACCTTTTTCAACAGCTTCAGTCATACTCCCTTGCATTGTAGCTACAAATCTAGGCGAATACTCACCAGGATTATCTATCATCTGAACTAATCTGGCCTGGCTTTCCAACGAAAAATCAGAAATCTCTTCTACGACAACCGATCCTCCCCTCGCCTTAGCTAAAATTTTCGATGGCCCATCTATTTCAATCAAATCAGCCGGAGAAACGGATACGAAAGGCAAGTTACGACGATCAGAAAAGCTATGTAAGACCTTTGCAATCAGGCTCTTACCTGTTCCCGACTCACCTGAAACAAGAATAGGTAAGTCAGTATTCATCAGCTTAGCAACTATCCTGTAAACGCCTTGCATAGGTATTGATTTTCCAACAAGAGGCAATCCATTATCCTCTTCATGAACATCATTTGTTTCTGCATTCGAACGACTATAAATTTTTTTTTGTTCCAGAGCTTTTGCTACTCTTTTCATTAAATCAGGAAGATCAAACGGTTTTGGCAAATAATCAAAAGCTTTTGCATCTGCTGCTTGGATTGCTGTCATAATCGTATTTTGTGCAGAAATAACTATAACAGGAAGACCTGGTCGATCAGTAGCAATTTTGGGAAGCATTTCTAGACCATTACCGTCTGGCATCACTACGTCAGTAATGACTGCATCTCCCTTTCCTTCAACAATCCACCTCATTAAAGTTGTAAGACTTGAAGTTGCATGAACTCTACAACCCGCTCTTGTCAAAGCCTGTGTTAAAACGGTTCTTATTGTTCGATCATCATCTGCAACCAAAACTGTACCATCCATTTAAAAAACCTCACCTATAAGAGAATTATTTTTAATATTGATTGCTGCTAAAGAAATCGTAAAAACCGTATTTCCTGGAATACTATCAACAGAAATCCAACCATCGTGATCCGAGATGATTTTACTAACTAGAGCCAATCCAAGTCCCGTACCATTTTCCTTACCCGACACAAAAGGATCAAATACCTCATGCTTTATATCAAGAGGTAGGCCTGGGCCATTATCGCATATTTGGATCTGCAACGGTAAGGATTGACCAGTTCCGTCAGAGCGACGCAATCGAAAAGAGTGATCAAAAGAAGTTTTAAGTTTAATTTTTCCACTATTTTGGCAGGCTTCAGAGGCGTTTTTAATTAAATTCAAAATGACTTGTAGAAGTTGATCAGAGTCTGCTTTAGCGGCTGGCAGCGACGGATCATATTCCTCTTCAAAATTAATATGAGCACCAAAACCTAACTGAGCCGACCTTTTAGCTTTGTCCAATATATCGTGAATATTAACAGCCTTCATTTCTGGCATACGCGAGTTACCAAACTCTTCAACCTGTTCCAGTAAATTTACAATTCGTCTTGTCTCCTCTACAATTAAATCTGTTAGCTCTAGATCTTTATTTTGCAAATTCATCGACAAAAGTTGAGCTGCTCCAGAAATGCCTGCTAGTGGGTTTTTAATTTCATGAGCCAACATTTCGGCCATCCCAATCGCAGATTTAGCAGCAGATTTAACTGAACTCGTTTGATTTACTCTACCGGCAAGTTCTCTTGGCGCAATTAATAAAATAATATGACCGGGACTTTGTATTACTGGAGCAAAAGTTAAGTTACACTGAAGCTGAGTTTGTCCAAAAGAGCCAACCTCAACATCATTAACAAAAAGTGGTGTTGCGAATTCTTTCGCGCGAGCGAAACTTTCTTCCAAAGGAGCACCAACCGCTAATCGGTCCCAAATAGATTTTCCACATAACGATTTACCTGAAGTATTAAAAAAACTCTCAGCAGCAGGATTGGCTTCGGTTATGATATCTTCTGGATTTATGAGCAGCGCAGGAACCGGTAAGGAAGACCAAACAAAATCAATAGGCGCTCGTGTCATGCAGCCTCCCTATGTTCAAATACAGTTTGTAACTTACATAATACCTTTCTTGGAGAGTTTTCAGTCAATATGGATTGACGAACTTCGCTCATGACCTCGCCATGAACCATATACCAACCTAAATGTTTCCTAGCTATTTTAACGCCTAATTCATTACCATAAAAACTTAATGTGTCTTCATAATGCCTTATGATCAGTTCAGTTAAAGACGCAAAATTTGATATACTATAATTCTGATATCCCCATAACTCAGCTGCCATCTCATTCAGCAACCAAGGCTTACCCCTTATAGCTCTACCAACCATTAAACCGTCAGCTTTGGACTCGTTGAGCGCCTCCCTGGCCGATTTAGCATCAGAAATATCACCATTTACAATCACTGGGATTGAAACGTTTTGTTTA
>CAYMIR010000055.1:0-8805 GCA_964390655.1 uncultured Marinovum sp. | reverse complement strand
AGGCCTTGTTTCGAAAAAATCGTATTTCATTGAAAGCTGTAGATGATGTATCAATTGAGATAAAGACAGGCGAAAGCTTTGGATTAGTCGGAGAAAGTGGTTCCGGGAAAAGTACACTCGCGCGTCTAATTGCAGGATTATATACACCAAAAGCAGGTGACATAAATATATTTGGCCACAATGTTTTACAGAAAACTCAAAAAACAAAAACTTCTTTAATTAGAAGAAAAATGCAAATGATTTTCCAAGACCCCTATTCTTCTTTAAATTCCAGAATGACCGTTGAGGATATAGTATCTGAACCAATTCGTTTTCATCGATCAACTGGGAATTCAAGCGAAACATTAAAAGTGGTTCGGGATTTAATCTCTTTTGTTGGTATGCCCATCACTTCACTAAAAAAATATCCACATGAATTTTCTGGTGGTCAACGACAAAGAATTTCCATTGCAAGAGCGCTGGCATCAAGACCTGAAATTCTCATTTGTGATGAGCCAACTTCAGCACTAGATGTTTCAGTTCAGGCTAACATATTGAATTTATTAAAGGATTTACAGGAAGAGCTAAGTCTAACTATGCTATTTATTTCACATGATTTACCAGTAATCAGGCAAATGTGTGATCGGGTAGCTGTAATGCAAAATGGTAAAATTTGTGAAATTGCAGAAACAGATAAGTTATTTGACCACCCAGAGCACGAATATAGCAAACACCTTTTAGGCTTAATGCCTAGAATGGATTTATTTCGACTGTAAGCATAAGAGTTTTATATTTTAAGCTATTGAATTAAACGTCATCAAGTTTTGAAACATACTCACTTGCCGTCATTTTATGATATTTTATGCCACTAATATTAAGATCTATGGGATTAGGATCAACTATCTCAATTTTAGCATTATTGCTAAGAGCATAACGAAGAGCAATTGATGTAATATTTACACTGAATGATGTGCCCATAAATACGACGCAATCTGCAAACTGCATTGCTCGCTCAGCTTCGCTCATCCGATATAAATCTGTGTAGTATTCATCAAATAAAAGGACAAATGGCTTAAGTGAGTGCCCATGTTCAGGATGTTTTTTTATTTTAAACAATTCCAGCAAAAGCCTCTTTAATTTAGAGTTATCGTTTAAATCGATTTTTTCGCTTGCAATGATATCCCAAGGCGCTTCTTCTATTGGGATAATATCATCTTGAGTATGAAAAACTGTAACCTTGTCTAAACGCCCATGAATAGGGATATACTGAGTATTACCGGCTTTACCATCCAAGCCATCAATATTTTGCGTTATAAGATTTTTATCAGCTAGCCAAAAATGAACCTCGTTAGGTAGGATGTGGCGATAGGTTGCAAACCTTTTATAATACCAAAGTAGAAACTCAGAAGGGTTTTCACAGTACATTTTCCTAGTTGCCATTTCTTGAGGGGTAAAGTTTGAACTTCCTATTGTCCAAAATCCATCAGCGCCTCGAAATGTTGGAATACCGCTACTTTTGCTAACGCCTGCCCCTGTAATAAAAAGTTTTTTTTTCAATATATTATCAGCCTTACTTTATTCTACTATTAGAATTCAAATCCCATAAATCCGTAAGTAGAGAACATTTGAAAAGCAAAGACCGCCAACATAATCATCAGAGCCATAATTAGAATTGTATATTGATGCATTGGAATCCAACTCAATTAAAACACAATTGGTGAGTTATGCCACATCTTGTATCCTCAATCAAATTTAATACATTATATTGCACAAAGATAAATTTATGATATCTAAATGGTGGACGATCTCGAGCCATGGTCCTTCTAAAGATCCCCCCAACCTAGAAAGATCATGGCTCGCAAAAAGCGGAAGGGGTAAATGCGTGATTTCTCATACATTTACCCCTTCACGGATAACTACTGTCTCTTTCACATCCCCGCGTGATTTTAAACTAAGTTTAATATCACGTTAGGCGTTCAATCTGCTTACTCTGCTTGCGCTTTATAAGCTTTTTTCACCTTTAACTGCGATCCAACTCGAAAGTTGTGGACGATCTCAGTTTATTGATCCGGAGTTGGTTTTGTCCGTTTTTCACCTAAATTGCCAATCTTGCGACGACCTTCTAAGTGACTAACTTCTAACACCCCCCAGTTTTTATCCTGTTATCACGATGACACAAAAATTTCAGCCAACAAAACGAAATATGAGATATCCACAGAAAAAAGTTTAGTTGTCCACAAAAATGAAAAACTTATCCCCAAAAACCAAAACACAATCGGTTTTAAAAGTTAGAATTTCACTATTTGAGCCGAATCAATAGAATAAAATTAGGAGTTTTGCTTTAAAAATTGCATAGCTGCCTGAGTTCCCCCAACTTGATGGGGGACGGAGCTTTTAGCAAGCCCCATTTCAATTCCGCCAAGCGTTGCTACGAGCATCAAGTCGTTGAAGTCGCCTAAATGACCTATTCTGAAGACCTTGCCGGCCAAACGGGATAACCCATTTCCTAAAGACATATTAAAATTATCTAACACAATTGATCGAAATTCATCTGCATTATGTCCTTCTGGCAAAAGCACAGCAGTTAGAGTGTTAGAAAAATCATCTTTATTTTCGCATAAAACTTCTAATCCCCATGTTTGGACAGCTAATCGCGTTGCCTCCGCGTACCTTTTGTGACGCTTGAAAACGTTATCCAGCCCCTCTTCCTTCAACATCAAGATTGCTTCATTTAGACCAAACAGCAAATTTGTTGCAGGAGTATATGGAAATGCACCAGCAGAATTTGAATCAATATGCTCACCCCAATCCCAATAAGATCTTGGCAATGTAGCTTTCTCATAAGCTGCCAATGCTTTTTTCGATATTGCATTAAATGAAAGGCCTGGTGGAAGCATTAACCCTTTTTGAGAGCCCGAAACAGTAACATCAACTCCCCAGTCATCGTGACAGAAGTCTGAGGATGCAAGAGAAGAAATTGTGTCTACCATTAATAAAGCATGATGACCGACATCATCGATGCATTTGCGAACTTTAAAAATGTCTGACATCGCTCCCGTAGATGTTTCATTGTGAACAACACAGACAGCTTTAATTTCACCAGTCCTGTCCGATAAAAGGCGCTCCGCTATCTTTTCAGCATCCGCACCGCTTCTCCAATTGGTTTCAATTAGTTCTGCATTTACTCCCAAACGCCTTGCCAACTTAACCCATAAACTCGCAAAATGACCGGTCTCAACCATCAATACGGTATCGCCAGGCGATAACGTATTTACCAGAGCGGCCTCCCAAGCACCGGTACCTGAGGCTGGGTAAATTATGACATCGCTTTCAGTTTTAAAAATATCTTTGATACCAGAAAGGCATTTTTTTGCTAAATTAAAAAATTCTTCACCGCGGTGGTCAATGGTCGGATAATCCATAGCTCTTAAAATTCTATCTGGAACATTCGTTGGTCCGGGTATTTGAAGTAAGTGCCGTCCTGTTTTATATTTTTGTGACATTTCGAATTACCATTCTATTACGTTTAGTGCGCTTGGGCCACCTGACCGCTTTCGCCGCATTATTAGGATAAAAGTTGTACTTTCAATACCGCCAGTTATGCTAATTTATATTAGTTAAATAAATGAGTTTGAAGGTAAAAATGAAATCTGAGATTTCAGTTTTAAAAAGTTCTCTAACTGGCGATCTGCTCGACGGACAATTTGACCGTGGAAGGTACTCAACAGACGCTTCTATTTACCAAATAATGCCTGAAGCAGTCGTTTTGCCTAAAACAGTAGAGGATATACAAAAAACCATTCAATTTTCTCAAGACAACAATATCCCAATATTGCCAAGGGGTGGTGGAACTTCACAGAATGGGCAGACCGTAAATCAAGCAATTGTTTTAGATAATAGTAAGTATTTAAATAAAATAATTGAAATTGATGAAAAAAATCTGACATGTATTGTGGAACCTGGCGTCGTTCTCGACGAATTAAACCGACAATTAAAGCCATTTGGCCTTTGGTTTCCAGTTGATGTTTCAACATCTAGTAGGGCCACCATTGGTGGAATGGCTGGTAATAATTCAGCCGGTGGTAGATCTATTCGATACGGCATAATGAGAGATAACGTTGTCTCGATAAATACAATTTTATCGGATGGTTCAAAGGCACACTTTGGACTGGCAAAAAAGGGTCTGAGCGGATTAGAAAAAGTATTTCCCAAATTAATTAAAATTGCGGAAAAGAACCAAAAAGAAATCGAAACTAGGTACCCAAAAGTTCTTAGACGAGTGGGTGGATATAATTTAGATGCCTTGTTGCCTGATACGCTCGCATCTAGGCCGGGTAGTATTGGTAATGAAAAAGATATAAATTTATCGCATTTGATTGTTGGCTCTGAGGGGACCCTAGCTTACTCAACAAGTATTAAATTGAAATTATCACCGTTACCTCCACCAAAGATTATGGCTCTTTGTCATTTCTCTACCTTTTACGAGGCAATGGATTCTGCCCAGCATATTGTTAAATTAGATCCAATAGCGGTCGAATTGATTGACAGCACGATGATCTCGCTGGGGCGATCAATACCTATTTTTTCTAAGACAATTGATGATTTTGTTGTTAATGATCCGGAGGCACTTTTAGTAGTTGAATTTGCAGAGGATATTTGGAGTGAAAACCTTAAGAAAGTAAAAGACCTGGAAGCCTTACTTAAAGACACATCAGATAACACCGATAATTGTATTATTCTTATTGAAGATCAGAAATCGCAGAATCGTATTTCTGAAATGCGAAAATCAGGCTTAAATATTATGATGTCAATGAAATCAGAGGCTAAACCTGTTTCATTTGTTGAGGACTGTGCAGTGCCACTCCATAACCTTGCAGAATACACGCAAGGTCTGACTGATATTTTTGATAAATACCAAACTTCAGGTACTTGGTACGCGCACGCGTCTGTGGGCTGCCTACATGTAAGACCAGTATTAAACATGAAAGATACCAGAGACATCATAAAAATGCGTTCTATAGCAACAGAAGCATTCGAGCTTGTAAAAAAATTTAATGGTTCTCACTCAGGCGAACACGGGGATGGAATTTCTCGCTCAGAATTTAATCCCGTTATGTTTGGAAAAAAACTAACTAACGCCTTTAGAGAAATTAAATCTTTGATGGACCCACATGAAATTTTAAACCCAGGAAAAATTGTAGATGCTCCTAAAATGGATGACCGTCATCTATTTAGGTTTTCACCAGGTTACTCTGTCAATGACTTCCACACAGAGTTGGATTGGTCAAAGTGGCCGGGTAGCGCCAACGGTTTTCAAGGCGCTGTTGAAATGTGTAATAACAACGGAGCCTGTAGAAAATTACAAGGAGGTGTTATGTGCCCTTCTTTTAGAATTACAGGTGAAGAAAAAGATAGTACGCGAGGAAGAGCTAACAGCCTGAGACTAGCAATGTCTGGTCAACTCGGTCAAAACGCAATGGCATCAGCTGAAATGTTGGAAGCCATGAAATTATGCGTTTCTTGTAAAGCTTGCAAACGTGAATGTCCCACAAGTGTAGATATGTCAGCGATGAAATTAGAGGTGATGGCACTAAACGCTAGATATAATTCTTTATCAATTCAAGAAAAACTAATCGCTTTCCTACCCGATTATGCCCCTTTAGCTTCTTCATTTAACAAAATATTAAATTTGCGCAATTCCTCAAAAGTTCTAGCCAAAATTGGTGAGAGGCTTACTGGATTTTCTGCGCGGAGAAATCTCCCAGTATGGAGAAAAGACTGGTATCGTAACCACGAAGTTCCCGCAGACCCTATTGAGCAATATCCTGTTATATTATTCGTTGATACATTTAATAGATATTTTGAGCCAGAAAACTTAAGGAGCGCGGTAAGAGTGTTGCATAATGCAGGATATCAACCTTTCTATCCAAAACCAAAAACGAAAAGTCATAAAGCTTTGTGCTGTGGTAAAACTCACCTTTCCGTAGGAAATATTTCGAAAGCAAAAGAAGCTGCTGAGCGATTAGTTAAAACATACCTTCCTTACGCTAAAAGGGATTTACCCATAGTCGGTTTGGAGCCCTCGTGCCTATTAGCACTAAAAGATGAAATTCCATCCCTATTAAAAACGAATGATGCGAAGCTTGTTGCAAAGAATGTGATTACTTTTGAAGAGCTGCTAGCTAAAGACAAAAAACTTCTTAAGCTTAAACCGTTAAAAGCCAAGGCATTACTGCATGGTCACTGCCATCAAAAAGCCTTTAATGTTTTAAATTCTGTTGAGAACGTGCTGCATTTGATTGAAGGGCTTGAAGTCGAGAAAATCGAGACAAGTTGTTGTGGAATGGCAGGCGCTTTTGGGTACTCAAAAGAAACTATAGATTTTTCAATGAAAATGGCTGAGAAAGATCTGCTCCCAAAAATAAGACAGGCAGAAGAAAAAACCATTCTAATCGCTGATGGCACGTCATGCAGAAGCCAGATTATTGATGGAACCGAGAGGGAAGCTGTCCACGTCGCCAGACTGTTAGATAGACAGCTAATGAATAATTAAAATAGACCTACACCAATTAGACGTATCCCCATAAAAAGGAAAGCAATCAAAACAGCTTTCTCGAACCAGCCTTGCGATGTTTTATTTCGAAGTATCTCGCCCACTCTAAAACCAGCGAGAACAAATACTAACCCAAATATAGACTGCATCGCTGCCTGTTTAGTCAACACGCCACCAAAAATTAGCCCAAAAATTAACGGTACCGCTCCTGCTAAAAAAAGAAATCCTGTTGCTGAAATAAAACGGTCTTTATCTACCCTCCTCGCAATTAGATAAATTGCGACCGTTGGTGACCAAATTGAACTTAAGCCTCCGAGAACCCCAGACAAAACCCCAAAACCAACCTGCCAAGATCTCCCTTCACTTATTTTTAATTTTATACCTATCAGACCATTTAAGGATACAATTACCATTGCTAAGCCAATCGAGATTGTGAGCAGTCCAGTTGGGTATTTCGATAGGAAAAGAGACGTTAAAAAAATACTAAAAATTATCGCAATAGCAAATAACCAATAAGTCTTAATAGACTCAATACGATATTTAGCGCGCGAAAATTGTGTCAGGTTGGTAAATAAAATTGGTATAACGAGTAATGAAATCGCCTGTGCCGGTGGTATTACTAATGTGAGCAGTGCCATGGCAGCAGCAGGCAGACCAATTCCCAGAAATCCCTTAACAATTCCAGATATAAAGAAGACAAAAAGCATAAAAACAAGTATGTTTATATCGCTTGAAGGAAACAAAATATTCCAAATATCTTTATTCATATCACTTGATATTCACTAGCGTTAAGGATGAGAACTTACTATTTATTTTGATTATCATAAATCAATTCAAATAATTTTAGTCGCTGTACCTTTCCTGACGGCCCTTTAGGGAGATCAGCGACGATATGAATGTTATCAGGAGATTTAAATTTTCCAATTTGACTTTCACAATGGCTTATTAACTCGGCCAACTCAACAGACACTTTTTCTTTAAGACAAACGCAGGCTTCAACTCTTTCTCCGTAATCTTTACACGGAACTGCAAAAGCCGCAGCCTCTAATATACCTGGATGGGTCAACAGCGCTTCATCAATTTCTCTCGGAGCAATATTTTCGCCACCCTTAATGATTAATTCCTTTATTCTGCCCGACACAAATACATAACCGTCGGTATCTAAATACCCTAAATCACCTGTACGTAGCCAACCATTTCCTAAAATTGTTTTGTGGGTTTCTTCAGGTTGTTTAAAATACCCCTGCATGACATTATCGCCCTTAACCAATATTTCTCCCGTTTCACCTGCGGGTAAGGCTTCAAATTGATCATCACCAACCATAATCTGGTTGCCAAAAGCCTTTCCTGGAGATCCAATTTTACGTTGCCCTGGTGGCATAGGGTTTGTCGTTATCTGAGAACCAGTCTCTGTTAATCCCATAGTTTCAATGATTGGAATACCGAACCGCTTTTCAAATTTTTTATGAATATCAGGTGATAACGGGGCAGATGCTGAGCGAGCAAAACGAAGCGATGATAAATCTTCCGGAATTTCCTCATTATTTAAAATATATGAGAATTGAGTAGGCACTGCCGAAAACCAAGAGCACTTAAACTTAGCTATAGTCTTCCAAAATGAATTTACGGAAAATTTGTGTGGAATAACTAAGGTGCTCGCCGATACAATTGTCCCCATGACGGTAACGCACATTCCATTTATATGATAAATTGGCAGTACGCACAGACCACTATCATTTCTATCAATTTCATGACCAGTAGATATAAATCGACCTGCAGCAAGTAAATTTGCGTGGCTCAACATGACACCCTTAGGTTTTCCAGTTGTTCCTGAGGTATACATGAGTAGAGCAATATCAGTGGGTTTTGAGTTAATACCTTCTAATTGCAACTCTTTTACTGTCGAAGGGAGTGCGGCTAAGTCTGGCCCCCTAACTGGATCAAGCTTTATTAACTTCACACTACTATTTTGTTGAGCCACCGCTGAGTCGATCAGATCTTTGCAATCGTCTGCTACAAAAATAAATTTGGCCTCAGAATGTTCAATTGTATAAGCTAATATTGCGCTTCCTGCGACTAAGTTTAATGGAACAGCTACAAACCCGGAACAAACAACAGCCATGAACATTAAACAAGAAGCTGTACTATTTGGCGCAGCGATAGCTATACTTGATCCACGCTCAATACCCGTCTCAATTAATCTTCTCCCAATTTCGGAAATAGTTTCGTTAACTTCTCGAAAACTTATCGATTGGCCAGTTTCTGGTGAAACA
>CAYMIR010000054.1:0-8908 GCA_964390655.1 uncultured Marinovum sp. | reverse complement strand
GCTTCATCCGTTTCAATACGCTGATAGCTATGCGTTTTTAAGAACTTGCCTACCCAAAGACCACCAGTATATCTGCCCGCTTTTTTAGTTGGTAGTGTATGGTTTGTGCCTATGACTTTGTCACCATTTGCAACATTGGTACGCGGCCCGAGAAATAAAGCACCGTAAGAATGCATATTTTCAAGGTACCAATCATCACGATCAGTCATAATTTGTACATGCTCGTATGCCATATCGTTTGCAACAGAAAGCATCTCTTCGTGTGTATTACAAAGTATCATGTCGCCATAATTCTCCCAACTTGCAGATGCTGTTTCAGAGGTAGGAAGAATTTTCAGTATTCGCTCTATTTCAACTAATGTTTCTCGGGCTAATTTTTCACTACAAGTTATCATGGCGGCAGGTGAATTATAGCCGTGTTCTGCTTGACCCAATAAATCTGTTGCACATAGTTCAGCATCAACAGTTTCGTCTGCGATAACCATTGTTTCGGTAGGTCCAGCAAAGAGATCTATACCAACGCGTCCAAAAAGCTGACGTTTCGCCTCAGCAACAAACGCGTTTCCAGGGCCTACCAACATGTGAACCGGTTCTATAGTTTCTGTTCCAATTGCCATAGCTCCAACCGCTTGAATTCCGCCAATAACATAAATTTCATGTGCACCACCTAGATGCATTGCAGCCACAATAGCAGGATGAGGCTCTCCATTTACTGGTGGGGCTGATGCAATTATGCGGGGAACACCAGCGACAGACGCCGTCAAAACCGACATATGAGCTGATGCAACCATTGGGAATTTTCCCCCAGGCACATAGCACCCAACAGATTGAACAGGTATATTCCGATGACCTAGGATCACACCAGGCATAGTTTCAATTTCAATATCAGTCATGGAGGCACGCTGCGCCTCGGCAAAGTTTTTAATCTGCTGCTGTGCAAATTTGATATCATCCATATCGCGTGCAGAAACCTTGTGCATGGCTGCATCAATTTCGCTTTTAGTTAATTTAAATTTATTAGGAGCATAGTTATCGAATTTTTTACTTAATTCACGAATAGCCGCATCACCATTTTTTTCAATTTCATTAAGTGTTGCTTCAACAACTTCCCGAACTTTGGCATCCTCTGCAGCTTTTTCGATTTCTGTTTTTGATTTCTTAAGAACATTAATAGCCATATCAACCACTCCTCGTATCTGGCCGAGGCGCATTTTTCTCACCCCGATCATAAACTTCCCAACCGTGTCCATCGAACAAATCTACACCCAGTTGTGCCGCAACATGGGCAAAATCAACGTTGACCCAATTATCTACTATTTTCCCATCGATAACTTTCCAAAAATCCATGTAGCGAATTTCTACTCGCTTACCCGTAGCAGCTATTCCAAGGAATTCGCCACTGTGAGTTGCCTCTTGGCGCCCAAACGCTGCCGCCCACTCACCCATGTAAAGTCGAGCTTCATCGATACATACCTTATTTGAAAACGCAGCTTGAAAAGGCCTTTGCCAATTATCTTGAAATTCTTTTAAACCAACTTTCTTTCCACAACCTTGGTTGCCAATCCAACGGAAACCTTCCGAGAAGAATTCACCAATATCATCAATCCTATGATCATTTAATCCATCTACCATATCCTCAATAACACGGCGTGTTTCATCAGTTTTTGAAAGATCGGTATTCTTAGAAAGAGTAGCTTGTTCTGGGCGCGATCCCTTCATTTATAAGACCTCTCCAAAAAAAGAAATTGTACAAATGGGCTTCTCATCCTTTTACTGCTCCCGCCGTAAGGCCACTAACTATTTGTCGTTGAAAAAACATAACCAAAATAAATAAAGGTGCTGCGGCTGAAACAACCGCTGCAACAGCAAACATCACATTGCCTTCCGTATAGGTTGTACCCAAAAATGCAGCAATTTGGGGTACCATAGTACGGTTGTCCTCTGACAATAACATGGACGTTATTGCAAAGTCATTATAAGCCAGCAGAAAGCTAAAAAGGCCTGTTGTAATGACACCCGGCCACATTACAGGAATTATCACAAGACGAAATGCCTTGAATTGAGAGCAGCCATCCACCTTTGCACTTTCATCAAGTTCTTTTGGTATATTTTGAAAAAAGGAATGTAACATCCAGAGGGTGAAGGGCTGATTTATTGCAACCAAAACTATGATTGTAGTCGGTAAAATACCCCAAACATTCCATTCAAAAAAGGGCAGCATATAACCAGAAACCAATGTAATTGGTGGCATCGCTCTAAAAATTAAGGCTGCAATGAGCAAAATGAGCGTGTATCGGTAACCTGAACGAGATAATGCATAACCGCCCAGGGTTCCAATTGTGAGAGATGTACAAACAACGAAAAAACATACAACGAATGTGTTTATCACATTTCGCCAAAATTCCTCTTTAATCCAAGCTCCCTCATAACCCGCATCTGTAAAAGGCTGCCCATACTCGGCGATTGTCCGCTCGCCTGTCAAAGCATCAGTCCAATTTGCCACTGAGAAAAAATCAAGTTCTACTTTAAAACTCCCCCAAAATGTCCAAACAAAAGGGAAAGCCGCAATTAATAACCAAAGAGCAGCAAAAATATAAATAATAATTCGAAGACTTAAAGACCGTCTTTTAGAGGCAAGTGTCATGTGGATTTCTCCGTGAAGTCTCGCCATGTTCTTCGCAAGACAGGAAGAAGCAAAATTGTTACACCAATTATTGTCAGTACTGATGTTGCAGATGCTGAAGAAAATTGACGAGTTTCCCCGCCCAGATCGTTAAAAATGAACCAACTAAGACTTTGTGCATGAGCATCCGCGTTAAATCCCACTATTGGCTCAAAAACACGGAAATTATCCATCAATTGAATAAGTGCCACAAAAGAAACAAGAGGCATCAGGTGAGGAAGAACGACATACCGCACTTGCTGAGTACGTGTTGCCCCATCGATCTGAGCAGCCTCTAGTTGATCCGCAGGCAAAGTTTGCAAACCAGCATAGAAAATTACGAAAGCAAAAGGCGCTGCATGCCAAACTCCGTAGACTATTAAAGAAATCCACATCAAGCCTGTAGAGGCTTTCAGAGACAAATTGGGATCCGAAAAAATCCACTGTATCGCTGACCCTAAAATCCCACGACTATCTATCATCCAGAATAAAACGAGAGCGCCTATTAAAGGAGTTATTACAAAAGGCAAAAGGGAAAAGAATACAACTACGCCTTTAATCCGTTCATGGAGAGCATTTACATTGAGTGCCACCAGGAACCCGACAATTACAACAAGCGGTGTAACGATGAAAGTAAACGTTAGAGTAAACGCCATTGCTCTATAAAATGGTAAATTACCAATTTTCTTAAAAAATTCATTAAAATTTTCGGAGCCAGACCAGATTTCTTTAACTTCCGATATTGCTAGGTGGCCTCGATCAGTAAAGATCTCTAGACCAATAAACCGACCTATAGGTTTTTCTTCTCGTAACTCTCTCGTAGCCTCTTGATCAATTGAGGTTTCTTTTGTGCACCCAACCAAAGGAGTACAAGTTTCAACTTCAACCAAAACAGCTTTATGCGGCGCGTGAACAGACTGAACCAACACGGAGACAATTGGAAACGCAATAAATAAAAGCATTGCAAGCGCTGTTGGTGAGAAAAACCATATAAAAGTGGAATGTTTCATTTAAGTAGGCTCTATGTAAATAAGGGGCGCGCACACGCGCCCCAAATATTTTAGCTAGTTCAAATAGCCTTTTTCTTTTGCTGCAGCTACATAAGCTGCCTCTACATCAGCCAAAGCCTGCTCAGCGCTTTCCTTACCTTGCATGAAGTCAGGTAATTCAGCTCCTAATGCAGTATGCATTAAACCCATGTAAGGTAGCATTGGATATGGTGTTGTTCCCATTTTAGCAGCTTCGAAAACACCAATGGCCGCGTCAGTTGGCTTATAACCATCGATCAACCAAACAGCTTGTGTTCGAATGTTTTCGTCACTCATCATAGATGGACTAATACCATTCATCATTGCTATGAATGTTGCCTCTGCTTCTGCGTCTGAAATGTTTTTGGCGACAGTCCAACCGTCCCACCAAAGCGTAGACGCCGCAGTTGATCCACCTCCAACTGTCATTGGTCCTGCAATTGCGTGACCATTTTTTACAGCATCTGTAACACCTTCAGCAGTTGTTTGAGAAGAAGCTCGTGAGCCCCACATGTTTAACAAGGCTATATTCCCGGCTCTGTACTCTGCATTTGTTACGTTAGAGTCATGTGTTAAAAAGTCGGGATTCATATACTCAGAAAGAGCTTTCATCATGTTAAGTGCATTAACCCCAGCTTCTGAATTAATAGAAGGGTTAGCTGAACCGGATTCAAAATGTGAACCACCATAGCCTAAGAACATGTTATTGAATTCCTGAGCTAAGTTCCAACCTGCTTTATAAGCGCCACCGACGGGGTTACTCATTTTACCCGATGAACGAATTTTTTCAGCGGCAGCTAACATTTCTTCGTAAGTTTTTGGAACGCTGATACCTAAGTCTGCAAGAACGTCTTTACGGTACATCAAGTGTTGAGCATTAGCCATAAATGCAACGGCCATGATTTTACCATTCACTTTGATAAGCTGACTAGACTTAAGATCACCGCCATGTTTCGCCACTAAATCGTCCAAGGGACGAATTACATCTTCATTCATCAAAGCAACGATTGATGAATTCGCAACAATTGCTGATGTGTATTCTGCTGGATTGCCTTGCATACCAGGAACATTAATTTTTTGGTGATCAGCAGTGAGGTTAGTTGAAACCTCAGCACCTGTACAGGCTGCAGCTCCCGCTCCTACTGTTTGAATAGCTGGAAACTCATTTCCAACTACGCTCACACGAGCACCAATTTCACAAGCCTGCGCAGCACTGAATGCTGTAAGTGAGAGTGCGCCTACTATCGATAATATTTTTGAGTTCATATTTAAGGTCTCCCTAGTTTGAGTGATGTTTTAAAGTTACATCGAGTGATCCACATGAGTGGTTTTGTCCGGGTCATCCCGAAAGTCTTGCCCCTGTTTTTGCATCAAATAGGTGGCAAATTTGCGCAGGAATTGAAAAACTTATTTCATTTCCAATTTCTGCACGAAAATTTTTATCAGCTTTTACACTAACCAATTTATCTTTGATTTTGACGGTTACCATTGTGGCGTCGCCAAGCAATTCCATCGCATAAACAGTTGAACTAATTTCTGATTTGCGTTTTGAAATTTCCGCATCTTCCGCCCTGAAACCAAGGGTTATGGGACCATCTTCGATTTTTAGCCCACTGATTTTTGTATTTTGAGCCTCAAAACATCCATTAGATATCGTACCCTCAAGTAGGTTCATAGCTGGACTTCCAATGAAACCTGCAACAAAGGTATTTAAAGGCGAATTATAAATCTCAGTTGGTGTTCCAACTTGCTGAACCACACCATGGTTCATCACAACAACTCTGTCAGCAAGCGTCATCGCTTCAACTTGATCGTGGGTGACATATATAGTGGTCACAGCTAGTTCGTGCGACAGGTTCTTAATTTGTGCACGAGTAGATATTCTAAGTTTAGCATCCAAATTGGATAAGGGTTCATCCATCAAAAAAACATTAGGTTCGCGTACTATCGCTCTAGCCAGTGCAACTCTTTGTCTTTGGCCACCTGAGAGCTCTGAAGGTTTTCGATGCAGAAAATCATCGAGTTCAACCATAGAAGATGCACGCTTTACTTTGGCATCGTGGGTTTCACTTGGTGTGCCTCTGACTTTCAAAGGAAAACGAATATTTTCGTAGACATTCATATTTGGGTAAAGCGCGTAACTCTGAAAGACCATCGCAACATCACGATCTTTAGGCTCAACATCATTCACGACTTTACCATCAATGACTACATTGCCCTCGGTTGGGTCCTCGAGGCCAGCAATCATTCTCATAGTAGTGGTTTTTCCGCACCCAGAAGGGCCTAAAAGCACAAGGAACTCTTTATCAGGAATCGTAAGATTGAAATTATCAACGCCAACAAAACCACCCCAACGCTTCGATACGTTGTTAAGCTCTACCTCCGCCATCAAACCCCCCGCGGCTTCATTTTTGCATACGCATGCAAAAAATAGTAGACTCGGTTTAATCTATTTGGCAAGTATTTTTTGAGGATTACAGAAAGAAAATTTTAGATGGAGCAATATGACCTGCAAAATGCAAAGAAACTTATCTGGAATTTTCACCAAAAGCTTGATGGTGCTGAAATTTCTGAGATTGGAGATATTATTTCAGCATATACAGCGGAAAATTATATTTGGCTTGGCTATCATCCATTTAATGAGATCAGAGGTAGTAAAGAAATTGCAAATTTATTTTGGGCTCCATTTCGTACTGCAGTAAGTAAATTACAAAGACGTGTTGACATTTTTCTAGCTGGAAAAAATGAAATCGATAATTTTAAATCCACTTGGGTCGTTTCTATGGGCCATCTTATGGGGCTCTTCGATAATGCGTGGCTTGGGATAACACCTACGAGAAAAATAATTTCATTGCGATATTGCGAATTCAACAGAATAGAAAATGGAAAAATTGCCGAGACGGCAATGTACTTTGACATCCCCCATTTTATGATACAGGCAGATTACGATCCTTTTCCAAATGCTACCGCCGCGCACCTCGTACAACCGGGACCTTCAACACACGACGGTTTACTGTTTGATCCACAGGATCCAAAAGAAGGCGAACAAACTCTACATTTAATAAATTCAATGATTAATGATCTGGGCCAATGGAATAGTGGTTTACCTCTAGAGGATGAACTTAGGCAAACATGGTGCGAGGATATGATTTGGTGGGGGCCATCTGGAATAGGTGCGACTTTCACTATTGAACGTTATGCCAAACAACATTCTGGACCATTTCGTGCAGCATTTTCAGAAAGAAGTAAGACCAATCATATCTGCCGCCTAGCCGAGGGACAATTTGGAGGGTTTTTTGGTTGGCCAAACTTTACTGCTAAGCTTTCAAATGACTTTATGGGATTTCCAGCAACTGATAAAATTGGCGAATTCCGCGTTATTGATATTTATCGTAGGTCAAAAAATAAATTGGCAGAGAATTGGATCTTTATTGATCTTCTACATTTTTGGAAACAACAAGGATATGATATTTTAGCTCAAATAACCAACAATGAGAATTTGAAATGATCGATGCGCACCATCACCTATGGGATTTAAATGCAGTAGACTATCCTTGGCTAATGGAAAAAGGAAAGAAACGCTTTTTTGGCGACCCTACTCCAATACAGCGCAACTATCTGATTGGCGAACATGTCAAACTGGCTGCCGCTCATGGCTTCAAGGCTTCAGTTCATATTCAAGTTGGAGCGGCGGACGGATTAGAAGAAGCGAAGTGGGTCAATAAAATAGTAAGTGAAAATCAATCTTGGCCCATGGCGCAAGTCGCTTTTTGTGATTTAGCGTCAGATCGAAGAGAAATCCAATTAGATGAACTTCAGAAACTTTCTTCTGTCGTAGGCGTAAGGCAAATAGTTGGTAGGTCGCCTGCAGAAGACGCAAATAGCAAAACAAATGAGCTTTTAACGTCCGATAACTTTATGCAAGGCCTGCAGTCTATTTCTGACAGAGGCCTTTCATTCGATCTGCAAATTATACCGGAACTATCAGAGACATGTGCTGCTGTTTTCTCACAGTTTCCAAACCTGCAAGTGATTTTATGCCATGCTGGATCCCCTTACAACAGGACTGAAGAAGGAATTACGTCTTGGTCCTCCGATCTAAATCATTTATCAAAGCTATCAAATATAAGTTGTAAATTATCTGGACTTGGAATGTTTGACCACAACTGGACACAAGCAACTGTTGCTCCAATTGTAACAACGGTAATGGAGCAATTTGGCCCCGCGCGAGTAATGTTCGGATCTAATTTCCCAGTGGATAGTTTATCAAGTTCTTTTAAAGAACTGTTTGAAAGATTAACTAGTGTTCTTGATGAAAAATATTTTGAAGATGTATTTTTTAAAACGGCTCAGCGTATTTATTTTCCAAATTTTTCATGTGTTTAAATTGATCACGCTTTTTATTTCCAAAACTGTATCTATTTTGCCTTGAACCTTAACAAAGAATCAGTAGGTTGGCGGTAACATTTCTGGGGAGGAATTGTGCGGTATGATCAGGGTTGGCCTGCTTGGAGCCGGTAGGATAGGAAGTCTACACGCTGAAAACATTGCTTCACACCGTGGAAGCACTCTGGATGCAGTTGCAGACATTGATGATGTATCCGCCAACAACCTAGCAGCACAATTTGGTGCTGTTGTAAAATCAGCAGACGAAATTATTTCAGATCCAAACATCGATGCAATTTTGATCGCAACGTCTACCGATACTCATTCAGATTTCATTGAAAAGGCATCATCTGCAGGTAAAGCTATTCTTTGCGAAAAACCAGTCGATCTTAACCTAACAAGAGCTAAGAAATGCCTGGATAAAGTAAGTGCTGCAAAAAATCCTATCATGGTTGGTTTTAATAGGCGTTTTGACCCAAACTTTAGCCAACTAAAAAAAACATTAGATAATGGTGAAATAGGAAACCGCGAATTGTTGACTATCACGTCATTCGACCCTGCTCCCCCCCCAATTTCCTATGTCAAAAGGTCTGGCGGTTTATATCGGGACATGATGATACACGATTTTGATCTGTCTAATTTTATAATGGGTGAGCTGCCAATTACTATTTCAGCAATTGGCCATTCGTTAGTTGATCCAGACATTGGCGCAGCAGGTGATGTTGACACTGCAGTCGTCACAATGGTTTACGCTGATGGTAAAATTGCTGTCATAAAAAATTCGCGAAGAGCCGCATATGGATATGATCAAAGAATTGAAATATTGGGCTCT
>CAYMIR010000053.1:0-8930 GCA_964390655.1 uncultured Marinovum sp. | reverse complement strand
GCGTATCGTGAGTTCCATGAATTCGGAAATACGTCCAACTTAAATAAAGAGCATGGGTGCCTAAGGGATTTTCTGGGCCTGGTCCTATGAAATCCGGCCACTCAGGATTTCTAATTTTCATAGCCGGTGTAGGGCTCCAGCTAGGGCCTTCAACCTTTTTGGTAACTTTTGTTCTCCCGGTTTTTATCAAATCATCAGACATAGGAACTGAAGATGGAAACAAACGATAGGTTTGTTCATCAGATGACCAAAAATGTAAAGCTCTAGACGAGATATCGACCAAAATTGCACCTTTTCGTAGATTTTTAAAGTATGGCTTCCAATTTAAAGCTCTAAAACTAGACACGTTGTGTCTTATATTTTCCGAGATTTCTTTTTCTATTTCTGTTGTGTTGTCTTGGTTGACATTCGATAGAGCAAGGCTTGGGGTACATAAAGATGCACCTGAGACTCTCAAAAAATTGCGACGATTAAATTTGAACATGGAAAAACCTTAATTGTGTTCTGTATATTTTAATGCAAGAACGTTGTAGGCTCAATTGGAAATATTAGGCTAATTTGCCATTTTAAAAAAGCATGGATGCGGGACGTAATGCTAAAGACTCTAATTTCGATTTTAATTTCAGTTATTCTAGTAGCGTGTGCTCCTCAAGGAATACAAATGGCGCCAGATGGCAAGCCTGTCCCAAAAATTTATGATATGAGAGCCCAATCAACAGCCCAAATACAATTCAGGATGCTTGATGCTGTTAATGTTTTACGGGCTAGCCGATCTTTGACTAGTCTCCAGTTAAACGCTCAACTAAATGCAGCAGCCGCAACACATTCCCGTGATATGTCTGTTCAAAACCGCCCTTGGCATTTTGGTTCAGACGGATCGTCGCCTTTGGATAGAGCTAGACGTCTAAATTATTCTGGAGAGTTTCGAGGAGAGGTGATTTCTGAAACATTTGAGAACGAATTGGATACACTTTCTGCATGGATGGAAAATAAAAATACTAGAGCTGTAATTCTAGATCCAAAAGCGCTTGAGTTAGGATTTTCTTGGTATCAAGAGCCCAGTGGAAAAATTTGGTGGACACTAGTGGTAGGCGGAAAAACTTAAATATTTATGGGAGAATAAAGATTGGAGTACCAATATCTACAACACTATAAATTTCGTCCATTTCATGATTTCGTATCGCTATACAACCGAACGTCCAATCACGCTTCCACCATTTTGGTGACTTATCGCGGCCATGAATAAAAATATCACCTCCAGGTAATTTTCCTAGCTTTGCCGCTTCTTTTTTATCGCTTTCGTTTGGGTAAGAAATCCCTAAAGACAGATAATACTGACTATTGGGGTTCTTACGGTCTATGTAATATTTACCTTCTGGTGTTTTGCCGTCACCTTCAAATTTCTTATCCCCTTTGGGTGAAAACCCCAGCCCAATACGATATCTTCGTAGTACTTTTTCACCACTAAAAAGATACATTTTTCGGTCTGATTTTTTGACAACAATAGAAGTAATTGGTTGGTCGATAGCTGTAGTATTATTTGCCCAAGACGCTACAGCGCTTAAAAAAGTAAACATAACTGTAATCAGAAATATTTTCATTTTATGCTTTGACTGCTCTTTTTTTACCTTGTTACCTCAAATACTTAATTTTCGGCAACAAATTTTTGATAAAATTTACTAAATTTTCCTGCTTACCCTTAAAGTCTTTAGTTACTCAGATTTCAAAAATCCACCAGACTGATGATGCCAAAGTTCAGAGTATAATCCGCCCTTTGACAAAAGGGACATATGATCTCCATCCTCTACAATTTTCCCATTATCTAGCACAAGTATTCGGTCCATTTGAGCAATCGTTGACAATCTGTGCGCGATTGCAATTACTGTCTTTCCATTCATCATATTTTTTAAAGTATCTTGAATTTGGGTTTCAATTTCGCTGTCTAGTGCACTGGTAGCCTCGTCTAAGAGCAGAATAGGAGCATTTTTCAAAATGACCCGTGCTAACGTTATTCGCTGGCGTTGTCCTCCTGACAGCTTAATTCCGCGTTCTCCAACGTGGGCATCGTATCCTTTTCTTCCACTATCGTCCTGCAGGTTTAAAATAAATTCATGGGCATGAGCCTTTTTTGCTGCCGCGACGATTTCTTTTTCGGTTGCATCTAATTTTCCGTAACAAATATTTTCACGAATGGATCTGTGTAGGAGGCTACTATCCTGCTGAACAACACCAATATTTTCGTGTAGACTAACTTGGGTAATCTTTGAAATATCTTGGCCATCGATATAAATCGCACCAGCTTCCACATCATAGAAGCGGAGAATTAATTTTAACAATGTAGATTTCCCAGCACCCGACCTACCAACTAAACCAACTTTCTCATTTTCTCTAAAAGTCACACTTAACTTATTTAAACCGCCCCTTTTAAGCCCGTAGTGATGACTTAAACTTTTTACTTCAATTCTGGCATTTGTAATTTCTAGATTTTCTGCATTTTCTTGATCCTTTAGTTTAATTGGATCAGCCAAAGTATCCATGCCCTCCTGTATCACACCAAGTTCTCTAAAAAACGAAGATATTGCCCACATTATCCAACCTGTCATAGCATTTAATTTAATTGCTAGGGCTGATGCAGCTGCTATGCTTCCGGTAGTAGCTTCTCCAAGATACCATAGATAAAGTGACATGCCTATTAGGCTAGTTATCAATAAACCGTTTAAAATATTTAGGCCAAAGTCCATTAAAGTATAAAGGCGCATTTCACGGGCAAATGTTTGACGTGTTTTTTCAATGGCTGATTTGGCGCTGTGCAACTCTTGGTTTTGATGAGCGAATAATTTTACCGAATGAATATTGGTATAAGTGTCTATGATTTGACCATTTAGACTGGATCGTGCGTCTGAAGATTCTTTTGAGGCTGGGCTGATATTCTTAATAACCCAGACAATTAAAACAAGGTATAATAAAAACCAGATTGCCATGGGCAGCATTAATCGAAAGTCTACGCTATTTAATAACAACAAGCCGCCAAAAATATAGGCAAGGGAGTATCCTAGAGCATCAAATACTTGGAATACTACTTCCCCAGCAGATCTGGGTGTTTGCATTACCCTATTGGCGATCCTGCCTGCGAAATCATTTTCGAACCAGCCAATTGATTGCCGTAAAACATGTTTGTGTCCACGCCACCTAAAAAGTGTAGCGACATTAACCATTAAAGTATTGTTAATTAATAATACATCTAGGGCAAAAATAAGTGGCCGAAGGATAAGGATAAAAGCTACTGCCCAAATAAAATTATTTGAAAAATTAGTGAAAACGTCTTTTGGATCACCGCTTACAATATCGATTATCCAGCCCAATAAATAAATGAGGTAAATTTCACTGGCGGCAGCTAGTGTGGCTACCAAGCCAGTTATAATAAATATACCTAGAAAAGGCTGTGTATAACCCATTAAAAATGAACGAATGTTTTTTGGAGGATTATCTAATTCGCGGTAGTTGGAAAATGGATCTACTAAATTTTCAAAAAAACGGAACATTTTGTTTTTTATATCTTTCGTTACCTAAATGGCGAATTATTCTTTCGGCTATCTTATGCTATCCAACAATTTTTTTTTATTTAGTGTAAAATCAGATTCAATCCATTTTTGCTCTAAATATACGAGCATTTCACCTAATTTTGGGCCGGAAAAATATTCTGTTAAGTCAGAAGATTTTACTGGAAATTTTGAAACAGATCCTAGTTTAATTCTACTAAAGACGTTCTCACTAGGTTCTGTACCGTTTAAGCTAGACCTCACCAATATACTATCCAAAGCTATTTTCTCGTTATACCGATAAGAAAGTTCAGCGGCGTCTTTTTGACTTTTTGCCTCTTCTCTTAAAACTTTATGAGCTTTTACCAGTTTGTTTGAAAATCTTAGGTTTGATTTTAAATCATCCTCCGTATAGGCAGCTAAACGCCTTGTTGCGCAAGGGGAGACCTCAAATCTGTCTTCGAGCTTTTTTAAGTTGCTAAGACTCTCATAATCGTAAGCATCAAAAATTTTTGGACTAATGTTGGCCTTTTCCATTAAAAAAATAGAATATTTTAGATTAGGCGCAGTAAATAATTTTAAAATTTCATCACTTTTTCTTTCTGCTGATACTGTGTCCAATCCATCTTTTAAATCATTTAATGCAGCAATTTCGATTTTATGGGTTTCATCTTCTTTACCAAATAACGCTAGAAATCGAAAAAATCTTAATATACGCAAATAGTCTTCTTTTATTCGTGCATAGGGGTCTCCTATGAATTTTATTCGTTTTTCAAAGATATCAGCGATCCCATCTAGCGGGTCTACAATTGTTCCGTCTTGCTCAGAATAAATAGCATTAATACTGAAATCACGTCTTTTAGCATCTTTTAAAATGGACTCAGAAAATTTGACCTTTGCTCTTCGCCCATCTGTCTCAATATCCTCTCGAAGAGTAGTAATTTCATAGTTTCTTCTGTCGGCAACTATTGTGACGGTTCCATGTTCAATTCCCGTGGGTAAAGCCTTTAGCCCCGCGTTCTCCATAACTTCCGAAACTTTTTTGGGATGGGCACTTGTAGCAATATCAATATCTGTAGCTTCTGTATTTAAGAGAGCATTCCTTACGCACCCACCAACAAAGTATGCTTGATATCCTTTAGAAACCAAGCTTTCCATTACTAATCTAGTTGATGGTTTATTTAGCCAATCAGCAGATATTTTCATCGGCTTAATGCCTGTGATAAATTTAATAATATTCTCGCAGTAGCACCCCAGACGTAATAGGGGCCATAGGGAATTGCATAGTATTTTCTTTGCGAGCCATTCCAATTTCGTGTTTGGATGGAAAAATTCTCTTCGTTTAAAATATGACTGAAAGGTATAGTAAAAATCTCATCAACCTCACCACACCGTAATGTTTCTTCGAAAGGTAGGCTAATTGCACCGATGTAAGGCTTAATTATAAAGCCGGTGGCGGTTTTGTGTGTTGGAAGAGATGCAATTATCTCAACTAGATGCGGGCTTAGACCAACCTCTTCTTCTGTTTCTCTGAGAGCGGTTTCTATCGGGCTACTATCAAATTTTTCTTTCTTACCTCCTGGAAACGCTATTTGTCCTGGATGGTTTTTAAGATTAATCGATCGCTTTGTTAATAAAATCTCAAGATCTTTTTTAAAAGTTAAAACTGGAATTAATACACTAGCTTCAAGAAAGTTTGATTTTTGATTAAAAGCCATATCTGGGTTTAGATCAAAATCTGAGGAACAAGATCCATATTTTGAAAGGTTATACTTAATATTGTTAATTAAATTATTTTTATGACTTTCCATTTTTATTGGCCTGAAATCCTACCGTCTCCGGGCTTAAATCATAATGTGCTCCGCAAAATTGGCAATCAGCGGTTACGGTACCTTCCGGTGTTGTCATTTTCTCAATATCTTTAGCTGAATAGATAGACAAAGACTGGCGAACACGTTCTTCACTGCAAGTACAACCAAATTCCACGGTTTGTGGTTCAAAAGCTCTTGGGACTTCTTCGTGAAATAATCTAATAAGGAGGTCTTTTGGTTCTACTACTGGGCCCGCAAGTTCAACTTCTTCGACTGTATCTAATAATATATTTACACGGTTCCAGTCATCATGATCATTGCCGGTTAATAAGTCTGATGCAACCATGAGCCCGTCTTCTCCAGAACCGCCGTCACCCGACACTTCAATTGACGACTTAGGCATGTGTTGGACCATTATGCCACCTGCACGCCAGTGTTCCTTTCGATCTGCTTCTGTAGATTTTCCAAAACTAAGCTTAAATCGTGTTGGAAGTTGTTCCGATTGAGCAAAATAGGCTTCAGCACAAGAAGCTAATGATCCGCCAGCGAGTGGAGTAATTCCCTTATATGGCTTCATGCCTTCGCCTTGATCAATTAGGATCGCAAAGTAGCCTTCACCGAGTTGCTCAAAATAGGGCGCCTTACCTAAACGTTTTTCATCAAAACTTGCGTAGGCTCTTATTTTTGCGGGCTCTCCTTTTTTAGATGGTCCATAGTAATCTGTTGCAATCATTCTGACTGCACCTTTTGACTGGATTTGCAAGGATAGTTTCCATCTAAGCTTAATACTTTCGCCAATTATTGCGGTTAAAAGTGCCATTTCTGCCACCAATGCTTCCACGACACTCGGGTAGTTGTGTTGCTTAAGTACGCCGTCAAGAACTCCGTCTAATCTTGCTACTCGACCTCTTATATCAGATTTATCAAGTTGAAATGGGAGGACTGTATCATCCCAAATTCTAGATGAAGAGTTCATGACATGCTCTTTTTAATTTCACTAGCGACACGCATACCCTGTCTATATAATAGCTACAAGATAACTTAAGTGAGAAATTTATATGCGGCGTTTTGGAAATATTCCTGATTTAGAAAAAAAATATGTAAGAAGACCAGGCGTTTATGCAATTTTAACTCGAGGTGATCAGATTTTATTAACCTACCAAGAGGAACCAGATTTTGAGTTCCAATTACCTGGTGGTGGTGTAGATCAAGGAGAAAATTCTATACAAGCTCTACATCGTGAGGTTTTGGAAGAAACAGGCTGGCTAATTTCAAAGCCTAGGTTTCTGGGTGTATACAAGCGCTTTGTTTACATGCCTGAGTATAAAATATATGCTGAGAAAGTATGTAAAATCTACCATGCTCTCCCTTCGCTTAAGACAAGTAACATATTAGAAAAAGGGCATTCAGCCCACATTATGCATGCGCATTTGGCACTTCGCTTACTACATGGCGGTGATTTACATTTTTTAGAAAATCATCTGCAGAAGATCTAAACTAGATGAAGTATGTCCAAAGGTTTTGCAGACCCTCGTTCTGCAATAGACTTCTTCTTTAATTTGCGCATGCCATCAATCCAGCGATCGTAATCTGATACTTTATTTGTTAAATACTTTTGGATTTTTGAATGTGGTAAGATTAAAAATTCTTCGCGACACATCGCTTCATAAACTTTGTCAGCAACTATTTCGGGTGATAATAATCCCTCGATAGCTTCAGCATCTGAAGGATTACTAAATCCCAATAAATTACTTGCAACGTACTGCGGACATATAACGGAAGATCTTATGCCGTCATCGCCATGTGATATTGCTATTCCTTCTGAAAAACTTATTGCAGCTGCTTTACTGGCGCTGTATGGGGCATCGCCTATTTGATAAAGGAGGCCAGCGGCCGAAGCCGTATTTACGAGATAACCGTATTTACGGTCTAACATCCCCGGTAACAATCTTCTAGCAGCATAGACATGTGCCATTACATGTAAATTCCAGCTGAACTCCCACGTTTTATTTGAAGCAGATGCCACGTGGTCTGGATCAATAAAAATCGTTCCTGCGTTTGAAATAAAACAATCAACTTCACCAAACTTGTTCTCGGCAAAAGTTATAAAACTATTAAGTTCTTCTTCTTGAGTTACATCACATACATATCCGAAGCTACCAAACTTTTCTGCTATATTAGGAGTGTCTTTACGTTTGTCCGCAATTACAACATTAGCGCCCATAGTGGAAAATTTTTTGGATAAAGCAAAGCCTATACCTTGGGCTCCACCGGTAATCAAAATTGTCTGGTTTTTGAAGTTCATTAAATTACAAATTGCGCTAGCGTTTCATCATTTGTAATATCTGAAAACGTTATGCCTGCATTGGACAGTTTTTTAAAAAAACCATTAAAATGGTTAGGATCTTTAGTTTCTATACCGATTAGGATCGATCCAAAATTACGAGCAGATTTTTTCAAATACTCAAACCTCGTAATGTCATCATCTGGTCCCAAAAAATTTAAAAATTCTTTTAGGGCACCAGGGCGTTGTGGCATTCTAAGAATTAAATATTTTTTAACTCCTTTAAAACGCTGTGACCTTTCTTTCACCTCCGGCAAACGCTCAAAATCAAAATTCCCACCCGTGGTAATACAAACCACAGATCTACCGCTTATTGTTTGTCCTAAATCCTGCAAAGCGTCTATAGACAGTGCCCCGGCTGGCTCAAGAACAATTCCCTCGACATTAAGCATTTCTAACATTGTAATACAAACTCTGTCTTCTGGCGCTCTTAAAACATTAGCTAAACCAATTGACTTCAATGTTTCGAAAGGCTTGTTGCCAATTTGGCCAACAGCAGCACCATCTGCAAATGTGTCAACTTTATCTAGAGGTACTGGCCTACCAGCAATTAATGCCGCCCACAGGGATGCACCTCCTAAAGGCTCAATCAAAGAATATTGCGCACTATTTTTAAAATAGTTTAATACTCCAGCCGAAAGTCCTCCGCCCCCTACAGGCATAACAATATGATCAGGGCAAAAACCGAGTTGTGCTTCGATTTCAACAGCAACCGATGCTTGGCCTTCAATAACATCAGCGTCATCAAAGGGCGATAAAAAATGTCCATTGTTTTTTTTGCAAAAACCTTGTGCAGCCTTTAGGCAGTCGTCAAAGTAATCCCCGACTAATTCAATTTGAATGGCATCGCCTCCAAAAATTTCAGTTTTTTGAATTTTTTGCTTTGGAGTAGTTACGGGCATAAAAATAGTGCCCTTTACACCAAAGTGCTTACACATGTACGCAACACCTTGAGCATGATTTCCAGCGCTTGCTGCAACAAAAAGCTTATTTTTGTCTTGTTTGCGCATAGCATTGAAAGCGCCCCGTAACTTGTAAGAGCGAACAGGGCTTAAATCTTCGCGTTTCAACCAGATTTCTGCACCATAAATTGCAGAAAGGTGCTCATTTTTTTGAAGTGGTGTTCTTTCAAAGACCCCACGCATTGCTTTTTCAGCTTCTTTTGCCGCTTTGTTGAAGTATTCCATGGCATAGCTTTGCATTAAGTTTGAACATCTTACAAGCACTCAAAAGATT
>CAYMIR010000052.1:0-8959 GCA_964390655.1 uncultured Marinovum sp. | reverse complement strand
CAACTTCCGCAACTTCGGCTTCTTGCCCAAAGTTTTTAATCTGATCTTTTAGAATTGAAGATATTTCAGATGCTTGGATACTCATTTATCCGACCTCTTTCATTACGTTTTGAAGTGAATTTAATTTCGCTTGAATGGTTGTATCAATCATTCTTGAGCCAACTTTTACAATCATCCCACCGATAAGAGTTTGATCAACGGTGGCATTTATTTTTACGTCCTTGCTAAAGTTAGATTTGAGTGTTTTGGCAAGTTTTTCTAGTTGACCCTTAGACAGAGCTTTTGCGCTAACAACTTCAGCAGTAATTTCGTTTTTACTTGCAGCCATTAGTTCTTCTAAAACCGACAGAAAAGTTGGCACCACAACCAACCGGCGCTTCTCCGCCATGAGAGCCAGCGTGTTTGTCATGACGTCGCTCAAGCCAAGCTTCTTTGCAATTAAAGATATTGCACTATGCTGTTGGTCGCGAGAATAAATCGGAGATGAGATGAGACTGTTTAGATCCGCACTTTCATCTAATGCTTGCTTTAGAGTAATTACATTTTTTTCTAGCGCTGGAATATCACCCTGTTCATCGGCTAAGCCAAACAAAGCTGTCGCGTAGCGCTTTGCTATGCCTTTTGATGTAGAGGCTTGCTCGGACACAATCACCCTTCCGACTATTTTTCTGCGTAAATTTAAATAAATTCAAATTATACGCGGTGGATTAACTCAGAACTTAATAACGTTCCGAGCGGGGTTTAACAGAGCAATTTCGTTCTCGCAACATCAATAATGATATTTATTACAAGCTTTTTTGTTTATTTTTAAGGTACTTGGCTCTGATGCGACGTAAGGCCTTAAAAAAAATCACGAATGCTGAAGCGGAATCACTTTAACTGCGAATCTTTTCTACAGACTTTATTCGTTATAAATGTCCAAGACTGGCCTAGGCTGACCTTTGGCAAGCCCCTCCAAAACACCTCCACCTTCTTTCCTATGTTCAAGAACCGGAGAACCTTTTCCAATATCTGGTAGTTTGGACACCTCCAGCATTATAAGACCTCCAACTAAAAATGGGAGTTTTTGGCCTATCTTTTCCAAAAATGGGCCAAACCTGTGTAAACTTCTGTTCTTTGAAGGTAACATATGCAATGCAGAAAATTGCTTTTCTGGTAAGAACCCATGCAACCTTAATTGCGTCTCTAGCTGCCCAGAGCTAAAAGGCTTCCCCTGCCCAAATGGCGTACTATCGGATCGAGACCACAAACCAGCACGATTTGGAACGATGAACAAAGCCCTCCCACCGGGACCCAAAACACGATAAGCCTCAGCCAACAGTGTTGATGGCTCATTTGTATGCTCCAAACTATGAGACACAATTAGTCGATCAACATGTCCAGTATCGATGGGCCATCTTTTTTCATCAACCAGCACAGAAACATTGTTGTCTTCTTCCGGCCAAGCCAGCACACCCATTTGAGCTGGCATAAGAGCAATGACGCGCCTGGAAGCGCTCAAATATTGACGTAAAAAGGGTAATGAAAAACCAAACCCCACCACATTTAACCCAGAGGTTTCCGGCCATATATTTGATAAACTTTTAGTTATCGAAGTCTTGGCGGTTCTTCCTAAAGTGCTACGATAATAAAAATCTTTGATTTCTTTGACATCCAGATACATGATCAACTAGGTATTAATTATTAGAAAAGGACTTTGAAGTTTTTTATGCCTTTTGAACTAATAACAATACCTTGTCTGTCTGACAATTACGCATTTATTCTTTATAATGTGAAAAATCGTTCGGCTTTTTTGGTGGATGCGCCGGAAGCTGACCCAATAAATGAAGTCCTGAGTAAAAATAATTTAAACCTCGAAAAAATTTTTCTAACACATCATCATGCTGACCATATAGATGGATTGGATAAAATTTTAGAAAAACACAGGGCTGTAACAATAGGAGCGAAAGCCGACATTCATCGTTTGCCAAAGCTAGATGAGTACGTTCAAGCCGGGGACCTATTTCTTTTTCAAGGCCAAGTTGGAAAAATTTTTGATGTTTCAGGACATACGATTGGTCATATAGCTCTATATATTTCTGCACAAAATATCCTTTTCTCCGGCGATAGCTTGATGGCTTTGGGTTGCGGGAGATTATTCGAGGGAAGTGCTGAGCAAATGTGGCACAGTCTTTCTCAATTACTATCTTTACCCGACAGTACACAGATCTGTTCAGGCCATGAATATACGGAAAATAATGCCTCTTTTGCTTTATCAATTGATCCCAAAAATCATCATCTGGTGAAACGATACAAACAAGTTAAATTAGAGCGCAGTAAAGGTCTATTTACCGTACCCTCAGAGTTGGGACTAGAGAAAAAAACCAACCCATTTTTGAGACCCTTTGACAAAAATATCCGCGAAAACCTTAATATGTCTAGATCGACTGACGTCGAAGTATTCAGTAAAATTCGTACGTTGAAAGACAAATTTTAAACAATTTTACAAAATAATGAAAAAAATTGAAATAAAACGATGTTTTGCACTTGAAGACTAAAAGTAAAAAACCACAATTTAAGGTATGAATGTTGCATAAAGCGTATTAAATAGAATTTGAATAACATACGGGAGCAAAATAGTGCCGTCATTTTCATCTACACTTGAACAGGCTATACACAAGGCTTTGAGCCATGCAAATGAACGCTCCCATGAGTTTGCTACTTTGGAACATCTGCTATTAGCCCTACTAGACGAACCCGACGCTCAGCAGGTGATGAGAGCGTGCGATGTTGATATATTGCAGCTTAGGCAATCATTGATTCAATATGTTGAAGAAGAATTATCAACTCTTGTTACAGATGTAGAAGGGTCAGAAGCTGTTCCAACCGCAGCATTCCAGAGAGTTATTCAACGAGCGGCAATACATGTTCAGTCGTCAGGACGTACAGAAGTGACTGGAGCTAATGTCCTAGTTGCTATGTTTGCTGAACGGGAATCAAATGCTGCCTATTTTTTACAAGATCAGAATATGACAAGATATGATGCTGTTAATTTCATAGCGCATGGTGTTGCGAAAAATACCGATTACGGCGAGGCGCGTTCAGTATCCGGTTCAGAACAAAACGAAGATAATTTAGAGAAATCTGCTGATGGTATCGAAGATTCAAAGAAAGAAAGCGCTCTTGAGAAATATTGCGTTAATCTAAACCAGAAAGCCGAAGATGGTGATATAGATCCTTTGATAGGAAGAGACCATGAAGTAGAAAGATGCGTTCAAGTTCTTTGTAGGCGAAGAAAAAATAATCCATTATTAGTAGGGGATCCAGGAGTAGGGAAAACCGCAATAGCAGAGGGACTGGCTCGGAAAGTTGTATCTGGCGAAACACCTGAGGTTTTATCCAATACAACTATCTTCTCACTTGATATGGGAGCGCTTTTGGCAGGAACACGCTACAGAGGCGATTTTGAAGAGCGGTTGAAGGCAGTTGTTGCTGAGCTTGAAAGCCATGATGATGCTGTTTTATTTATTGATGAAATCCACACAGTCATTGGGGCCGGAGCAACCTCCGGTGGGGCAATGGATGCTTCAAATTTATTAAAACCTGCACTGCAAGGCGGCAAACTCAGAACGATGGGCTCAACAACATATAAAGAATTTCGTCAACACTTTGAAAAAGACAGAGCGCTTAGTAGGCGTTTCCAAAAAATTGACGTTAATGAGCCCAATGTTGACGATACGATCAAAATTCTTAGAGGCATAAAAGGGTACTTTGAAGACCATCATAATATCAAATACACTGCAGATGCTATAAAGTCTGCTGTCGAACTGGCCGCTCGATATATCACAGATCGAAAGCTGCCTGATAAAGCAATCGACGTCATTGATGAAGCAGGAGCAGCCCAGCACCTTCTCGCATCAACGAAGAGAAGGAAAACCATTGGCGTAAAAGAAATAGAAGCAATTGTTGCTAAAATTGCACGAATACCTCCAAAGAATGTTACTAAGGACGACGCAATTGTTTTGAAGGATTTGGAAGCTAGCTTAAAGAGGGTCGTTTTTGGACAGGATAACGCGATCGAGTCTCTTTCGTCGGCAATAAAATTAGCTCGGGCAGGTTTGAGAGAACCTGAAAAGCCAATTGGAAGTTATTTGTTTGCAGGACCAACAGGAGTTGGAAAAACAGAGGTAGCTAAACAACTCGCTGATAATCTAGGCGTCGAATTACTTAGATTTGATATGTCAGAATATATGGAAAAGCACGCTGTAAGTCGGTTAATTGGCGCACCACCCGGATATGTTGGTTTTGATCAAGGGGGTCAGCTCACTGATGGAGTAGATCAACACCCACATTGTGTTTTGTTGCTTGATGAAATTGAAAAAGCCCATCCAGACGTATACAACGTTTTGCTTCAAGTTATGGACCACGGAACATTGACAGATCATAATGGGAGATCGGTAGATTTTCGTAATGTAATTGTCATTATGACGTCAAACGCTGGAGCGGCGGAGCAAGCGAAAGCCGCAATTGGATTTGGCAGAGACAGGCGTGAAGGCGAAGATACCGCAGCCATTGAGCGTACTTTTACTCCTGAATTCCGGAACCGCCTAGATGCCGTTATAAGTTTCAGTCCACTACCAAAAGATACTATTTTACAAGTTGTTGAAAAGTTTGTTCTTCAACTTGAAGCTCAGTTGATGGATCGGCATGTAGCAATTGAAATGACACACGAGGCTGCCTCTTGGTTGGCAAATAAAGGCTACGATGATAAAATGGGTGCTAGACCATTATCTCGAGTAATTCAAGAGCACATAAAGAAACCTCTTGCAGAAGAACTGCTTTTTGGGAAATTATCCAAAGGTGGCTTGGTTATTGTAAGCGTAAAGAATAACAAAATTAAATTAGACCTCAAAGGACCGGAGAAAAGGCGAATTTCTAGAAATAAGCCACCACTTCTTACTGCAAGTTGAGGACACTTAAAGTAAAGCGGTAAACACTACCTTTCAGTGAGCTTGATTTCAATTCGTCGGTTCTGCGCACGGGCCTCCTGGGTATCTTCTAAACTAATTGGCTGATATTCACCAAAGCCATTTGCAGCGAGGCGGGATCCTGAAAAGTTAAGTTCCGTAATCATATATTTCACAACAGAAAGGGCTCTAGCCTGACTGAGCTCCCAGTTGTCTTTAAACTCCCCAAGGCCTGATAAGGGCGTGTTGTCCGTATGGCCATCAACCCTTATTACCCAGTCAATATTATTCGGTATATCTTTCATAATAGAACTTAGAATTTCTGTCACATTAGATATTTCAGCTTTACCCTCTGTACTGAGATCAGAACTCCCAGTCGAAAATAATACTTCAGAAGAAAATATAAAACGATCCCCAACAATCCTGACACGCTCTTGACCCATCAAAACAGTCCTCAATCGACCAAAGAACTCAGATTTATAGTTTGCTAATTCTTCTGCTTGATTGGTTAGTTTATTATTTTCTTCCTCGAGCCTTTTTCTTTCATTCTCTTCTAGCTTACGGCGCTTGCGCTCCTCGCTCGCTAAGCTAGCAAGCGCTTGGTTCAGTCTTGAACCAACATTTTTCAACTGGGCTTTTCGCTCTTGGTCCCTTTCCTCTGAAAGACTGAGAAGTGCATCTAATTCTCCAAGTTGCTTTCTAACTTCCGACAATTGCTGATTTAGAAGAGCTGTCTGACGCTCAGCTTTAAGAAGCTCCTCATTTGACTTTTTGTTTTTGTTTGCTTGGTTTTCAATTTCCCTCTGAGCCTGGCCCAATAGAAGCTGCTTTCTCTTTGCCTCTTCTAAATTTGATTTTGCTAAAGCATCAGCTGCTAAGCGAGCAACCAAAGCATTTTCTAAATTTTTTCTTAATTCAGTATTATTTTTCTCAATTTCTGATTTCTCGCCAAGAGCAATCATTAATTTGCTTTCTAGTGACTTCTTTGTTTCAGTCAATTCTTGCTTTAACTCTTCTCCTTGAGATAGCGCTGCGGCAAGGGCAAGATTAGACTTATCCAGTTCTACTAAAATTTGTTTTTCCCCTGTTTCCAGTTTTTCTATTGATTGTTTCTTTTGGATTATTTCGCTATTTGCTACTTCCAAAGCAAATAATGTTTCTTTCAACCTATTATCTATTGTGCTGCGTGCGTTATCCGCTGCAGCCAATAAGGTTAGTGTTTCCTCAGCTTTTTGCCTTTGCGCTTCTAACATCAAAGTCATTGCGGTAAGTTCAGCATCAGCATTTTTCAAGCGCTCTCTTAACTCTTCAGCTACAGCGATCGACACAATCCTTGCCTCTTCTTCCCTTGACAGCCTTTCCTGCAAGAGGCCGATTTCTTCAACTTTTTCGGTAACCTTCCGCTCAGTTTCACTTAGATCTTGTTCAAGTGCTACAATCATACTTTCAAAAACTTCTCGTTGAGCAGCAGCCATTCTGGCCGCTTGTGCAGCTGCATCAATTTCATTTCTCGCACTTGCTAAGGCTAATTCTAGTCGGTCTCTATCACTTTTTAAATTATCGCTCTCATTTTGCAGTTCCAAAATTTTTTCCGTGGCTGTTTTTTTATCATCTTGCAAGCTACCAATCTGTAGATTTAAATTATCTCTTTGTGATAGTAGTCCCACGACTTGAGCTTCAAATTGGGTAATTTTTGAATTTGCCTCATTAATTAATTGTGCCTGCTCTTCGCGTTCCTGAGTCAGTGATGATATGAGGGATGCCTGCCTTTGAAGTTCACTCTCAGTATCTGCGAGAGTGCCAGCCAAGGAATTGAGTTCTAGTCCCAGTTTTTCTGTCTGTTTTTTCTCTAAACCAAGTGCCTCCGCTATTAGCGCCATCTCATCTTGTAAATTATTTAATTCACTCTCCTGGCCACTGATTGTTTCTCGAAGTACAAATTGAACAATCATAAATATAGTTAAAACAAACATTAAAACGAGCAAAAGACCGGTCATTGCATCTACAAAACCTGGCCAAATTGACGCTTGGAACCTTTGTCCTGTCCGACGGGAAAGTGCCATGCTAACTTTTGCCTTTAGCCTTACTATTAGCCTTAGAAATCACTCCAGAAAGTGAATTTAATTCTGATCGTATTGCCGTAGTAATTTCCTGACGACCAGAGGCTAAATCTTCCATCAAATGAAGCATTTGCACGTCGATAGATCGTAATCGCATTCGACTTTCTGCATCCGCGGCATCATTTTTTTCAATATTTGACAAAACCTCAAATAATTTTTCTTGGCCAATTGCAACGCGCTCAAGTGCTGCATTACTTGGTGTGCTTTGTGCAAGCTGATCGGTCAATCCATTTAAATTTTGAGCAAGAATGGAAAGTTTTTCATCTACTAATGTCCTAGAGTTTTCTGATTGAGAGAATAAAAGCCGCATTGCTTCCATCTGTTCAGACATCTGGTCCAAAACTGAATTTATTAAAGCCTGATCACTAGGACCCTCTATGTCACCAGATGAGAAACCCAAGCGGGTTATAGAAGATAACCACTCCTCCAACTCGCGATAAAATCTGTTCTGCCCATGGCTAACAAATAGTTCTAAAAGGCCAACAACAAGGGAACCTGCTAATCCTAAAAGTGAAGAGGCAAAAGCAACACCCATACCATTAAGCTGACCTTCAAGGCCATTCATAAGTCTATTAAATACTTCGACGCCCGTTTCGCCATCTTGTTGAACAAGAGACCTAATGGTTTCGACGAGAGCGGGAACTGTAGTAGCCAGTCCGTAAAACGTCCCAAGCAACCCTAAATATATCAAAACGTTTACAATGTAGCGCGTAAATTCTCTAGCCTCTTCAATTCGGGTCGCTACAGAGTCTAAAATAGAGCGGGTTGAGGAAGCTGCTATTTGGGTTTTTGCGCTTCTAGACCCTAAAAGCGTAGCCAGAGGAGCAAGTAGTCTTGGCGCCTTATCTTTTTTGTTTTCTTTTTCGCCTGCAAAGCTTTCAAGCCAGCGAACTGAGAAAACCAATTGCACAACTTGCGCAAAACAACTTATTACGCCAATCGCAAACACAAAAAGTATCGCACCATTTAAATATATATTTGATGCAAATACTGGCCAAACACTTGGTGCAGCAATCACAACTCCTAAACCGCTCAAACCCGCTACTATTAATAGAGAAATAATCTGCCTGATTGGTTGAGAAAATTGTGAACCAGTATTCAAACTACTTTGATCCATACTTAGAGACCTTTATATTTTTTGTTAGTATACAGTGTTGTTAACTTTTTCCAATTAATCATCTTTTTGATTTTTGATTAGCATAACTTTGGTATACAGACATTCGATTTCAGCATCATTAATACCTAATTCTGCTATCTTGTTTCGCGTGCTATATAGATATTCATCATTGGGTCCTCGCCCCCCTTTTGCATCAGCAATAATTTTTGCCTGCTCATCTAGGGTTAATTTACAATATTGTGCATGGCTTTCGTCGATTATATATACTAGCGACTGAATAGAGTGACCATTTTTTAAATTTAGCGATACTTTTCTTTCAAGATATGCAGATGAAACGAGTTCTCGCCTCCTTAAGTAATCTAAAGTTTCAACTTCTTTACCTTGTTCTACTTCAAAAGCTAAACCCTCGCAAAAACTGTGCTTATCTGTACTCAAAGCTAAAACTAAACCAGGTTTTTCAGCAGTACCGCGATGATGAATTGATCGCATAGAGAAAGATCGCCTATAACCATCTAATCGCGCAATTTCTTTCTTGGAATATCGAAAGCCAGGGTTCCAAAGCAGAGAACCATAACCAAATACCCACATTTTAAGTTCTCCTACACTGTACAATTTATATTAGGTGCAAAACTGTAAATACAGAAGTAAACAACTAAATATGCGGTTTATAATTTTCATAACGACTTTACTAGCATTTGTGTGGTCTTGTTATTGGTTTATTATGTCAAATAAATATTCCGAAAAAGTTTCTATATGGAGTGATATCGGCAGCGCTA
>CAYMIR010000051.1:0-9075 GCA_964390655.1 uncultured Marinovum sp. | reverse complement strand
TCGAATTTGATAAGGGTGACCCGGTGGCAATTAATGGAAATAAAATGTCGCCAGCTACGATCTTAAATTCTTTGAATCAGTATGGACACAAACATGGAATAGGGCGGCTGGATTTTGTAGAGAATCGTTTTGTTGGTATGAAATCTCGCGGTATATATGAGACTCCAGGTGGAGAGATTTTGTTAGAGGCGCACCGTGGAATTGAACAAATAACTCTTGATAGTGGCGCGGGGCATCTAAAGGATAGCCTAATGCCCAAATATTCTGAATTGATATATAATGGGTTTTGGTATTCACCAGAGCGGGAGATGCTTCAGGCTGCAATAAATCTTTCACAAGAATTTGTATCGGGAACAGTAAGATTAAAACTTTTCAAGGGTTCTGTCCGTACGATTGGAAGGTGGTCAGAAAACTCTTTATATTCTGAGGCGCATGTTACTTTTGAAGATGATGCTGGAGCTTATGATCAAAAAGACGCCGCGGGTTTTATTCAATTGAATGCTCTTCGACTGAAGTTACTCTCAGCTCGAAATGCGCGCTTTAACGAAGGGTAAAAGTTAATTTTATCCGTTTAGGTCTACAGGTACCGAGGTTCTCTTTGATTTGCGTTCTTTTTCTGTAGCAGATTTGAGTTGACCACAAGCAGCCATAATATCCTCGCCCCTAGGCGTCCGTATCGGACTGGCATAACCAGCTCGGTAAATTATTTCTGCAAACGATTCTATTTGCTTCCAATCTGACCTTTCAAATGGTGACCCTGGCCATTCATTAAAGGGTATCAAATTTATCTTAGCTGGAATCCCTTTTATTAATTTCACCAACCGGCGAGCATCTTCATCAGAGTCGTTTATGTTTTTTAGCATTACATATTCGAATGTTATTCTTTCCGAATTTGAAACTTTTGGATAGTTCTTAAGAGTTTCCAACAAATTGGAAATATTCCACTTTTTGTTTATCGGAACCAGTTTGTCGCGAATTTCATCAGTAGTGGCGTGAAAAGAAATAGCCAGTTGGCAACCAATCTCTTCAGCCGTTTTTGCAATTTCTGGAACAACACCAGAAGTTGAAAGCGTAATTCTTCTTCTTGATAAAGCAATTCCCTCTGGGTCCATCGCTATTTTCATAGCATCACGAACATTATCAAAGTTGTATAAAGGTTCTCCCATGCCCATTAAAACGACATTCGATAGAAGCCTAGGTTCGGTTTTAGGTATTCCTTGAGTTGGCCATTCCCCCAAGTCATCTCGTGCTACTAAAATTTGCCCTACAATTTCACTGGAAGTTAAATTTCTAACCAATCTTTGCGTCCCTGTATGGCAAAAAGAGCAGGTTAAAGTGCACCCTACCTGGGAACTTATGCAAAGAGTTCCTCTATTCTCTTCGGGGATATAAACGGTTTCTACTTCATGCCCACCATCTATTCGCATTAAATACTTTCGTGTTCCGTCTTTGGAAATATTTTTTGAGATTATTTCGGGGACTGAAATCAGAAAGTTTTCTTGAAGAGACTCGCGATAAGGTTTGGCCAAGTTTGTCATTTTGGCAAAGTCACGTATTCCTTTCTCGTATATCCACTGCCATATCTGTCCAACACGCATATTTGCCTGTTTTTCTGGGGTGCCAATTTCGATAAGAACTTCCCGTAAAGACGATCTAGTAATACCAACTATATTTAAAGGTCCTTCAGGCGCCTTTCTCGGAACTGTTACAAAATTATGTGTTAATATTTTTGATGTTTGAGTTTCTTCAGTCAAAATATTTCCCAGTTAAATTTTGTATTCGCCAATTAACTTTTATCTAATTAATTCGATAATATGGAGTTTACTTACAGCGTTTTTCGGCATCTTCAACTGCTGCCGTAAACCCTAATAAAGAAAAAGTATCTTGCGTTTTGGTGCCTCGGGATGATCTAGCCGTCAAAATAGCTTTGGCACCCTTTTTCATAGCTTTAATTATTTTAACGTCGTCTTCGTCAGAGCGGGCCCACGCCCATTCACCCTCAGTAAAAAGGGCGAAATTTGTTCCATCTACATTCAATGTTACATTTGAGCCTTCTGCGAACGGATATCCACCAGTAAATGTTAATTGGCCATTCACCTTACTTTCTGGCCGGAAATTTACGAACAAAAGAATATCGCCTCTTTTCACACTTACAATTCTTCCATCCCTTGTATTAATTGTTTCTTTAGGTTTAGACACGCTCCAACATTCTTTTGGATTATCTTCTATAAAAATGCTCCAGTCGGTCTTATCTGCAACTTTGTTGCTGCTAGTTTCCTGTGCGATAGCCTGTGTTGAAAGAGTTATGCCAATAAAAGCGATAATTGTTTTTACTGATATCGATAGTTTCAAAAATTTCATAAACAATTGCTCCTTTATCATCAAAACCAATGCTAATGTAGATTTTTTCTTTATTTAGTCATGCTCGGTTAAATAGTATAGTACGTTGACAGGACCCTAGCCTAAAATATGCTTCAGTTGAAACCCCTGAGAAAGTTAATTTTTAATAAAAGGTATAAAAATTTATGAAACCACAAATTATGTGCGAAATATGGCGCGGTTCATATTTAGAGTCGGTACATACTGGCATGGCTGTAATTTGCGATAAAGAAGGTGAAATAAGCCATCAATGGGGTGATCCAAACGCATTAATTCTACCTAGAAGCTCTGCAAAGATGATGCAGGCTATTCCTCTTATCATTTCAGGAGCTGAGCAAAAATTTTCCATTGGGGATGATTTACTAGCTCTCGCTTGTGCTTCGCATAATGCAGCGGAAATTCATTTATCAAGAGTCGTAGGTTGGCTTTCTCATCTTGGTTTTAGTGAAACTGATCTAAGATGTGGGCCTCAACCATCAAAGGATCCGCATGTTAAAAAAGAAATGCTTAAAAAAGGGCAGTCACATTGTCAAATTCACAACAATTGTTCTGGGAAACACGCTGGTTTTTTATCTGTTTCGCGTCATTTAAATGCTGGTCCTGAATATACAGATCCAGACCATCCTGTACAACTTTTGGTAATGGACGTATTTCAGGAATTAACGGAAAATAAAGTTGATGGACTTGTAATAGATGGGTGCTCAGCTCCCAACCCTGCAATGCCTTTATACTCTCTTGCTAAAGCTATGTCTTGGTTTGCAACAGCGCATAAAAGGCATGATCAGTTAAGCAAAGCGGCCCTTAAATTAAGAAATGCAATGGTAAATTACCCAGATTTGGTGGCCGGAGACCAGCGTGCTTGCACAAATTTAATGAAGGCTTGCGAAAAGAAAGCAATTTTAAAAACTGGAGCAGAAGGTGTCTTCGTAGCAATTTTACCTGAGTTAGAAAAAGGGATCGCACTTAAAATATTTGATGGTGGAACCCGAGCCTCAGAATGTGCGATCGCTTCACTGCTTATACAGTTAGGTGTTCTTAGCCCCAATCATCCAACTGCATTAGCTTATACGAATGCGCCGATATTAAACTGGCGAAACATCGAGACTGGGATGATGAAAGCAAGCAATTCATTCAAAGTATGATTATTTTATTTAATAAGCCGTTTAATGTACTTTCTCAATTTACTGATAAGTCAAATTATGCAGAAGAAAGAAAAACACTTTCGCACTTCATAAATATAAAACAGGTTTACTCGGCAGGAAGATTGGATCTAGACAGTGAGGGTTTATTGATATTGACCGATGACGGCAGTCTACAATCAAAGATATCTTCACCAAAATTTAAAGTTGAAAAAACCTACTTTGTTCAGGTTGAGGGAATACCAAAAGAAAAGGACTTGGATAACCTCAGAAAGGGTCTTGAATTGAAAGATGGTCTTACAGAGCCTGCGAAAGTTCAAACAATAAAAGAGCCAAAGTGGCTTTGGGATAGAAACCCGCCCATCAGGGTACGTAAGTCTATTCCTGACAGCTGGATTGAATTAAAAATTAGGGAAGGAAAAAATAGGCAAGTTCGGCGAATGACTGCTAATATTGGCTTTCCAACGCTTAGGCTTATCCGCACATCAGTTGGAGAATGGAAATTAGGTGATTTAAAACCTGGAGACTTTAAAGTTCTATAAACTAGAAAATATACTTTTAGGTCATATCGATGAAAAACCATAATCTAAAGCATCTAAAATCTGGTCTATTTCTGCTTCTGATATCACAAGAGGTGGCGACATTAAGATATTGTTCAGACCGAGCCGAACCATAGCTCCTGCTTCATAAGTTTTTTGATGTAGTTTTTTCATTTCATCCATATTTATTGCAGTTTTTTTCTTCTGATCGCTGACAACTTCAATTGCTGCCATTAGGCCCTGACCTCCCCTTACATCACCTATAACATCAAACTTCTTTTTTAGTTTCTGTATGCCATCGTAAAGTTGTTTACCCCGTACTCCCGCATTGTCTTTTGTACTAATTCTTTGAGTTTCAGAAAGGCAGGCACAAACGGCTGCAGCGCCGACAGGATGAGCTGAATAAGTGTAACCATGGAAAATGCCAGCCTCAGGACTGCTAGAGTTTTCAAAAACATCTGCTACTTTTTCACCCATCAAGGCGGCCCCGACGGGAAAATAACCTGATGTAATGCCTTTAGCCATACTCATCATATCTGGTTTCACATTCCAGTGTCTTGCGCCCGACCAGGATCCAGTCCTGCCAAAACCAGTTATTACTTCATCTGAAATCATTAGTATGCCGTTCCTATCGCAAATTTCTTGCATGAGACCCATGAAAGAAGGATCTGGAACTATTACACCACCTGCTCCCTGGATAGGTTCCATAATAAAAGCGGCGATAGTATTTTTATCTTGGAAAGCGACTTCATCTTCGAAAGCCTGTGCAATGTTAAGAGCCAATTTTTGGGCATCTGTTTCATTAAATGGATTTCTGTAAGTATACGGACTTGGTAAGTGAAAACAGCCCGGCAACAAAGGTTCATATGCTATTCTAAACCTATTATTCCCATTAACGGATGCACCTCCAAAGTGCGTTCCGTGATACCCTTTTTTCAAGGATATGAATTTTGTTCTTGTAGGTTCTCCCCGCAACCGGTGGTATTGCCGCGACAACCTTAGGCATGTTTCGACTGAGTCTGATCCACCTGATGTGAAAAAAACTTTCTCCATTCCATCAGTTTTAAACATTTCTTTGACCATAAAAGACGCCTCAATAGCAGCTGGATTAGTGGTTCCCGCAAAACCAGAATAATAGGGCAAATGATTGAGTTGCTCTGAAATGGCTTTTTTAACTGTTTCATTTGAGTAACCTAGGTTTACACACCAAAGTCCCCCAACAGCATCAACTGTGGTATGCCCGTCTATATCGCTAATCTGGGATCCACTGGCGTTTGTAATTACTTTAGGAGGATTATTAATCGAGTCGCTTGGTGCCCCCATTGGATGCCATAGATGTTTTGCATTGTTTTCGATGATGAAATTGTTGTCTCGCATTTTTTCCCCCTATACTCAAATCTAAATTTAATAATGTTTAAGTATACTGTCGATTAAATTTTTCTGTAAACTTATCGTTTTATGGACAATAATTATCAGTGTGTGTAAGCGACTAATTTATGAACAAAGCTAAAGCAGATCCAAATTATAAAGTTATCGCAGAAAATAGGCGTGCGCGATTTGACTATGCCATAGAAAATGATCTTGAATGTGGGGTTGTTTTGCTTGGATCTGAGGTTAAATCACTGCGAAATGGTGGTTCAAATATCGCAGAAAGTTACGCTCAAATCGAGAACGGCGAGCTTTGGCTAGTAAACTCATATGTGGCTCCTTACGAACAGGCAAAAACCTGGGGGCACCAGGAGCGTCGAAAGAGAAAGTTACTGGCAAGCAAAAAAGAGTTATCTAGGCTGTGGAATGATACTCAGCGCAAAGGAATGACGCTGGTTCCGTTGGTCATATATTTCAACCATACTGGACGTGTTAAAATTAAAATCGGTGTCGCTAAAGGTAAAAAAATCCATGATAAACGAGCAGATGAGGCAAAACGGGATTGGGGAAGGCAAAAACAAAGGCTTCTTCGGCAATCTTAATAAAAAAGATAAATTTGGGAAACCAAATGATTTATTATGTGCCAAATTTAATTAATGTTGATGCTTGCTCTAATGACTTTGAGATTGTAGTCAGCTATTTTAAGTTAGTGGAAGAAATAAATGGAAAACGATCCGCAGGTTTTAGTTTCAACTGATTGGCTTTTTAGCCGATTGTCTGACCCTGAAATTCGCATCTTGGATGCCACTTGGTACCTCCCTAATATTGACAGAGATGCAAGGGCTGAATATGACGAGTTTCATATTCCAAACTCTAGATACTTCGATATTGATGATATTTCTGATCATCGTTCTGATTTACCCCATATGGTTCCACCGGTTGAAAAATTCATGTCTAAAGTCAGAAAGCTTGGCGTTGGGGATGGGCACCAAATTATAATTTATGACACTCATGGGCTTTTTTCAGCGGCTCGAGTAAGATGGCTGTTTAATGTTATGGGCCAAAAAAATGTTGCTGTGCTTGATGGTGGGCTTCCTAAATGGAAGAGAGAGGGGCGACCCGTTGATGGCATTCCATCTCTAATAAAAGACAGGCACATGTTTGTTAAATACCGTGACGAAATGGTCAAAGATGTTACGCAAGTCTCGTCGGCTTCAAAGTTGGGTAATTATGAAATTCTTGATGCGAGATCTGCTGGACGATTCAGAGGAGAGGAGCCGGAACCTAGACCGGGACTTCGGTCGGGGCATATACCAGGTTCAAAGAATGTTTTTTATGGTGATCTTTTGAATGATGATGGTACTCTTAAATCACAAAATGAGCTGATCAATCATTTTAAAGCCAAAGATGTAAACTTAGAAAAACCGGTGATAACCAGTTGTGGATCCGGTGTTACAGCAGCAATTATAAACTTAGCTTTGGATCGAATTGGAAAATCTGACCATTCGCTTTACGATGGAAGTTGGACCGAGTGGGGTATGTATCCAACTGTACCTGTAGAAACTGGGGATACATAATGTTTAATTCTTTACAACAACAACCTGCAGATAAAATCCTAGCTCTGATGCAACTATATAAAGAAGATCCTCGAGAAAATAAAATTGATCTTGGCGTTGGTGTTTACAAAGACGCTTCAGGGCAAACTCCAATAATGCAATCAATAAAAAAAGCCGAACATTTATTGTGGAAAACGCAAGACACAAAGTCATATGTTGGTTTAACGGGTACCCCTGAATTTTCCGAAGCTATGATCAATCTTCTTTTGGGAAATAAATTTGACAAAAGCTTAACGGCCTCTGCAGCAACACCCGGTGGGACTGGAGCTGTACGCCAGGCTTTTGAGCTAGGTAAAATGGCAAATCCTAATCTTAGGGTTTTCGTTTCGGATCCGACTTGGCCAAACCATCTATCAATTCTAAAATATCTAGGAATTTCAGTCGAACTCTACCGGTATTTTGACGCTGAAACACGATCAGTTGATTTCTCCGCGATGATGGCTGATTTAGCAAATGCAAGTGAAGGTGATGTTATTTTGCTTCATGGTTGTTGTCATAACCCGACAGGCGCTAACCTAAAGGCCCCAGAGTGGGATGCGGTAATTGAGCTTTTGCTCAAATCTGGGGCGACGCCAATGATAGATATTGCCTATCAAGGTTTTGGCGATGGTTTGGAAGAAGATGCTGCTGGAATTAGAAAGCTTGTGAGCAGCGTGCCAGAAACAATTATTGCAGCTAGTTGTTCCAAAAATTTTGGTATTTATCGTGAGAGAACAGGTCTTTTAACTGTAGTATCACACAACAAAGACGCCCGTAATTTAAATCAGTCGACACTTGCTTTTTTAAATCGGCAAAATTTTTCTTTTCCCCCGGACCATGGTGCTCGTCTGGTAACAATGGTTTTATCGGATCAAGACCTGAAAAGTAATTGGATGGCGGAACTTGAGGCGGTTAGGAAGTCGATGCTTTCACTGCGCACACAATTAGCAACTGAACTAGAAAATTTATCTGGCTCAAATAGATTTGGGTTTTTAGCCGATCACCGTGGCATGTTTTCAAGACTTGGAGCTTCTTCAGAGCAAGTTAGTGCATTGAGAGAAAAACATGCCGTTTATATGGTAGGTGACAGTCGATTGAATATAGCGGGATTAAATTCCAGTACAGTTCCGATACTTGCCAAAGCAATCGTTGATTGTGGAATTTAGATTAGTTCTTAATCTTCATTGAATAGACTATCGGCAAGTTGTTTTGCTGCTCCCGTTAAAATATCTTTACGAGCCAAAGCGTTTTCTATTGAAATTCTCTGGGTAGGTCCATGAAATGCAAGAGCAGCAGCAAATCGCCCTCGATTATCATTTACGGGTACAGCAATTGCCACCATACCATCCATAAACTCTTCTTGATCTAATGCATAACCTTGCTTTGAAACTTGTTTTAGTTCTGATAGTAAAGTTTCTTGCCTGACGTGTGTTCTTTTAGTATGCGCTTTCAGATCCATTGCCTCTATCATAGTCTTTCTTTTCTTTGGAGCTAGACTAGCTAAAAAGCATTTGCCGCTGGCGGTGCAATGAAATGGTACGTTGGTTCCTATCGGAAGTTGGATTCTGAAAGCCCAGTCGGTTTCGACGCGATCTATGTAATTCATACCAGAAGCTTCTGGAATCACAAAGTTTACTGTCTCTTTTACTTTATTTGAAATATTTAAAAGAATTTGACGACGTGCGATATGGTCACGAGAGTTATATAGTAAACCCATTCCCAAGTCTCTTAATCGTCGTGCTGCCTGATAACGTTTTGAATGGCCGACTCTTGTAAGAAAACCATTCTCTTCCAGTGTGCTGCACAACCGATGTACCGTTTGTTTTGGTAATTGTAAGAATTCATTAATTTCAGTGGCTGTCATAGCTCGATTATTTTTGCCTAGTACTTCTAAAATAAGGAGTGTTCTTAAATTTGTAGGTATCCTTTCTGTCTCCATAATAACACTCTCCGAATAAAACTATTGCGTTCTCTAAAATTAGTTGTAACGTTTTATTTTGCAATAATCGAGAAAAAAAGTCTCATTTTTTGATATTAGGTGGATTAATGGAGTTT
>CAYMIR010000050.1:0-9150 GCA_964390655.1 uncultured Marinovum sp. | reverse complement strand
GCGTCTGCCAAAGCAATTTTTGCTGTACTTCTAACTCGACCAAGCGGGCTACAAATTACCCTGAACCTTTTTTCCCGACAGAAAGTTTTAAGGCCAAATTGTATAGCTGTAGCTTGGCTTTTGCCTAGTTCTGTTAACTCTGAATCTAACCAACCTTGCTTACGACTTTCAAGGTTCCATTCTGTTTGACCGTGTCGACAAATTAATATCACAATTATTTCCTCTTCGGATGTTGAAATAGGATTAGCCTCAAACTAAAAATAGATATTTAGTTAAAATCATTAAGCCTATTAATTTTTGATGCTCGCCAATACCATATTTACAAAGTCGGGCATTTTGTCTTTTTCAATCCACCTAGCAACAATTACAAGCTCATTTTCAGGATCAATATAGATAATTTGAGTTCCAACCCCCATTGCATAAAACGCTGAACTAGGGGCACCAGGAAACATACCATCTTTAGCATCATTCAACCACCACAGATACCCATAAATAGGTGAAAGAGCACAGGGAGTAAGACATTCATCTACCCATTTTTCAGGAATTATTTCGCGACCATTCCACCAACCTTTATTTAGCATTAATTGACCTACTCGGGCGTGATCTAAGCTACTTATCCAAAGGCCGCCGCCCCAGTGGGCTCCGCCAGATACCGATTGCAGTCTCCTTCCATTAATGTCTAACCAAGAGTTGTCGTAACCATGCCATTCCCATGTTTCTGATGCCCCAATTGGATCCATAATTCTATCTTTTAGAACTTCAGGAAGAGGTCGGCCAAATGCATGCATTAAGGCCAGAGATAACCGGTTTACGCGTACATCATTATACTCCCAGTATGCACCGGGCGGCTGCAATTCACGTTTACTTCCCCGTTTATCTGAGTGAAGAGAATTACCGACTACATCGCGATAGTGATCAATCCAGTCTGGCTTTTCCCAAAGTGTTCCTTCCCATTCACTTGTGAGCTGCAACATGTGAGCCCAGGTAATATTTTTATTTTGCTCAGACTCAAAACCACCATCTTTTACGATATTTCTTATTGGGGCATGGATATCCGGAATGATACCATCGTGAACTGCAATTCCCATACACAAAGAAAGATAGCTTTTGCTGATGCTAAAAGTCATATCAACAAACTCAATATCGCCCCAAGTTTTAATGAGTTGGCCTTTGCGAAGGATGACCCCAGAGCCCGCCTTTCTTCTTTTTACTGGTCCTATAGTTTTGCCGATAGGCCAAGGTTCTTCAAAGTGTCCCTGTTCCAGTGCAGCTCCTATATCGCGATCCATTTTCGACTCGTTTTTAATTGCAAACTCTATAGCTTTAGAGAGCAATGTTTCTTGAACTCCCACTTTGTGTGGCTCGGACACGTTGAAACTCAGCATCTCTAAACTCCTTAAGGGTTGGTATCCATCTTTAAATTTAAATGATCAAAGATTAGGTGACGCATCTATCATAAACAATTTGCGCATGTGCTCATGGATAATCCATTCACCTTTCCAGCCTTGAGGTAAAACTAAAAGGTCACCAGCTTCTATTTCCCTTGGGTTATCGCCGTCTACTTTGGTGACCGTAGCCTTCCCTTTGATTATGTGGCAATATTCACCCGCGGCAGAACGATCTGCTGTGAAATGGCCCGGTTGGCATTCCCATATTCCAATTTTACAATGTCCATCAGCAGAGGTCCAAAGTATCGAAGATGCTTCTTGTTGGCCAACAGTTAGCGCAGTAGGCTTATCCCTAAAATCTTCTAATGCTAACTCTGCCAGTTTTTTAAAAACTTTATGATCTATCATCTAACTATCCCCCACAATACGGTCTTTTAAGATTACTCTTCTTCTCGCAACTTTACAGGGCCAGAGTTCAATGGAAATTTTCCCTTAAATGGTGCGTAAAAATGCCTTATTTTCTGCATATCTGATAAAAGGTCATCTGTTGTAATTATTGGAATACCAAAACCTCCACGTTTATTTCCATAATCCAGAAAAGTTGGGAGTATAGGAACATTGGCGCCTTTTGCTATGTGATAAAAACCGGATTTCCAAAAATTTGCCCGTGCTCTTGTGCCTTCAACAGGTACAACAAGCGAAAAGTTTTTACGCTGATTAAATAAAGAAATCATATGGTCCACGATTTGATTTTTTTTACTACGATTAATGGATATCCCTCCTATTAAGCATAGAAAGTAACCAAAAGGTTTGATAAATAGACTGCTTTTGCCCATCCAGCTAATTTTTAAACCAAAGGCGCCAGCGAAAAGAAGCATAAGAATAAAATCCCAGTTTGAAGTGTGGGGAGCTGCTATTACTACACAATTCGCGACTGGTGGATTTGTTTTATCTAATGTCCATCCAGATAATTTGAGTAAATTTTCACAGGACCATCTTGTTATAAGCATTTAATACCCTTCGATATAGAATGAAATAAGTTCCACCACACGTGTCTGTAATGGGCAGTCTTTTCATATTTTTATTTACAAACACCTGATTTGTTAGTTCATCTCAAGATGATAGGCAAACTAAGATTGCTAGATCTAAAATTTGTTTTACTGCAATAAACTTAAAAGAGTTTTATTTCATTCAATCGTTGACATTATAACTTATTAAGTTCACTAGCGGCATCAAAAGGCAAATACGGCGTGAGCAATTATTGATTTTAAGTTCTTATAAAACCTTTAGTCAGTGATGAATTTGAATTGCGTTTTCAGATTCACGCTTGGAAATACGGTTATAGTGTACGTACTAAATAGCTCGTTGAGTGCACTTAAACTGCCCAAGTAAAATTTACACTGAAGAGAATTGCCTCTCCATGAAAGGATTATAATGAATTCGTTTGAAGATTTAGGTGTACCCCAATACCTATTAAATAAGCTTTCCGCTCAGGGTATAGATGAGCCAACGCCTATTCAATATAAAGCAATACCAAAAGCGCTAGATGGCAAAGACATACTAGGCTTAGCGCAAACTGGTACTGGCAAAACTGCAGCATTTGCTCTTCCACTTTTGGCTCGAGTTTTAAAAATTGGAGGTAAACGAGAAGAAAAGTCAGTGCAAAGTCTGATTTTAGCGCCGACACGAGAACTCGCAAAACAAATTGAGACTACAATTAAGGCTTTTGTAGAAGGATCACACTTACGCGTCAGGCTTGTTGTTGGCGGTGTTTCGATCGCAGGACAGGTTAAACGGCTTTCTAAAGGCGCAGATATATTGGTTGCCACACCTGGTCGCCTTATTGATTTGCTAAATCGACATGCTGTCCGATTAGATGACACAAAATTTTTAGTTTTAGACGAGGCAGACCAAATGTTGGATCTTGGCTTTATTCACAGTCTTCGTAAAATTGCTGATTTGTTGCCAGAGAACCGTCAAACAATGTTATTTTCGGCTACGATGCCAAAAAAAATGGATGAGTTGGCGTCAAGCTATTTACGTGATCCGATAAGAGTAGAGGCAGCGCCCTCTGGTAAAGTGGCAGATAAAATCACGCAGTCCATCCACTTTGTATCAAAGCAAGAAAAAAATAGATTGCTTACAGACTTATTAGCTCGGCACAAGAACGAATTAGCTATTGTTTTTTCTAGAACTAAGTATGGTGCAGAAAAACTATTGAAAACGATAATCAATTCCGGTTGCTCTGCAGTATCGATCCACGGAAACAAATCTCAAGCACAAAGAGAGCGAGCACTTGATGCATTTCGTTCGGGGAAAAATAAAGTTTTGGTCGCTACAGATGTTGCAGCTCGGGGCCTGGATATTCCGCTAGTTAAGCATGTTTATAATTTTGACCTACCAAATGTAGCTGAAAACTATGTGCACAGAATTGGCAGAACGGCTCGAGCAGGTTCTGATGGTTGTGCTATTGCGTTTTGTTCCTCGGACGAGATATCTGAGTTACGTGCAATTCAAAAGGTTTTAGGTACTTCGATCCCAGTTGCCTCAGGCAAGCCTTGGGTAGATTTTGATGCAGAAACGCATAATATAAAAAATCCTAAATCGCGAACGAAGGGCAGGTGGAACAGGAAAAAATTCGGTGGTTCAAGTAAGAAAAAGAACTCTTTTAATTCGCCTCAGAAAAGTCGCCGTGGAAGATCAGGAAAGGCTGCTATGGTGGCCTAGGTAAGACTTAAAAAGGGTCGGATTAAAGCGAGTATACCGTTAAATTCAAAGGAATTCTGCTAAAAGCATAAATCATAGTTTAATTATCGAGTGAAGACTTTGTATGTTTGTATGGTATTCGTTCGCTCTATACCTTCTATGTTCAACAAATTGTCGTTTATATATCTACCAATATCTTCTCCAGATGGAACTCTAAGCTTGAGTAATAGATCAAAATCACCACTTATAGAGTAGAGCTCCGAGTGGATTTCGCGAAGCCCGATTTCATCTGCAACATTATATGCTGTTCCTGGTTTGCATCGAATTTGCACGAAAAGTGTAGTTGTCATCTAAAATCTCTCTCGTTAAAGCAGCATTATTTTATATTTGCAGAATAAGTAGCGGATTTATTAGAATAGGACAAACATTAAAGCGCACTCAGTCAATTCAAAAATCTTTTTGCTATAACTTAATAAATAACCCTGAGTTTCTTGAAGAGGGTATTATCTTCTTCGAGTAGCTCGACTTACTTAGGCATGCAAAAACTTTAAGTAATTGAATAGCTTTTCTGGGATTGAAAGTTTTCTAAATGCCTATTTGAAAACGAAAAAATATCAAGTAATGAGTTTCTCATGAATCGTTGGTTATTGTCTTCGGTTCACGGCTTTAAGTTTTGGTTTTATGGAGACTGAAAATGAAGACAGTAGTGAATAGCTGGAACGAATGGGATCCTTTAATGCATGTTATTGTTGGACGTGCAGATGACTGCCATATTCCGCCTGAGGAGCCTGCACTGGATGCTAAAGTCCCAGAAGATAGTGACATGCGAGGGCAATGGGGCAAGAGGCCCCAAGAAACTATTGATAGGGCCAATGAATTATTGGATAATTTTGCATTGCTGCTTGAAAAACGGGGGATAAGGGTGGATCGTCCTACACCGATCGATTTTTCTTTACCTGCAATAACTCCTGATTTTAGTACAGAAAGCCAATTTGGATGTATGCCACCGCGTGATGTTCTTCTTACTGTAGGATCTGAAATTCTTGAGGCAACAATGTCTTACCGCTGTCGCTGGTTTGAGTATCTTTGCTATCGACCCTTAATGGAAAAATACTGGGAGGAAGACCCTAACTTTCGCCATGAAGCTGCCCCAAAACCAAGGCTCACAGACAGGGATTATCGACCAGATTATTTATCTGAAAAAATTGGAATTGAAAAACGTCTAAAATGGACGGCAGAGAAGTTTTTTGTCACAACAGAAGCAGAGCCTTTATTCGACGCTGCAGATGTTCTTAGGTTTGGAAAAGATTTGGTAGTGCAGCATGGTTTTACAACAAATCAGCGGGGTATTGAATGGCTTCGCAGGCATTTTCCAGAGCATCGTATTCATGCGGTAAATTTCCCGGGTGACCCTTATCCCATACATATCGATGCAACTTTTACCCCGCTTCGGCCGGGTTTAATTCTAAATAACCCTCATCGACGACTTCCTGACGAACAAAGAAAGATGTTTTTAAAGAACGATTGGGAGATTATCGATGCAGCTCAGCCAGCCCACAATACACCACCGCCACTTTGCTATTCTTCTGTATGGTTAAGTATGAACGTTTTAGTTCTTGACCCAAAAACGGTGTGTGTTGAAAAATCAGAGGTGTATCAGGCGGAGCAGATGGATAAATTAGGCATGGAAGTAGTTGAAGTGGAACTTCGAGACGCTTATGCTTTCGGAGGTGGATTGCATTGCTGTACAGCGGATGTTTTCCGAGAAAGTTCTATGGAAGACTATTTTTCAAATATGTAATAATAAATTGTAATGTCAGGCATTAAATTACCTGGCAAAATTTTTTACTTTTCTGATACGGCGTTTAGAGGGTAAAATTTTAAAGTAATGGCTGGCTTATTAATACTAAGATAGCCAACTAGTATTTACTATTAATTAAAACCGAAAACGGTTTTCCTTTGACCTGGGCTTTGCGGTTCAAGTCAAAGTAATAATTTGGATGGGAATTATTAAAATGAAAAACAATACAAAAACAATTAACATAGGCCAAAAAAAACTTATCAATAAAATAAGAATTAAAGCTAAAGCTAAAAACTCTAATGTGTTTATGCGCAATTCTTTTCCTACAGTTCAAATTTGGTAATTTAGTGAAAAATACTAAGTATCCAAAACTTATTTAGCAATTATTATTTGGACTCAGTTGAATTGCTTTTTTAACCATATTGTAATTATTTCTAACAGATTTATTTTACCTTCATGGTTTATCGACTCGGCGCAATCGCAATACTGATTATCCTACTGTTTCTTTTCTTTGCTGAAAGAACAGGACGCCGCTACCCGATTGCCTATGTTTTGATAGCTTCTATCATTGGATTTATGTTAATTGTTGGGTTCTTAGCTGAATAAGAGCCTTGGAAATGTAAAGTAGAAATAGATATAGTAAATTTCTGACAAGTCGTAAGTTTCTGAGTTGAATAATGCCAATATGTCGTAATTGCGAGAGAGTATTGATTGAGGATGCAGCATTCTGCCCCGGGTGCTCACTTGAAAATCCGTTGGATATTAATCGAGAAAAAAGAAAAATTTCTTTCAATATTTTTTCAATTTTTAGCACGGCGTTGTTTTGGCTGTGGGCAGTACCACTGTGGGTTGTACTCTGGTTTGCTTTGGGTATGTTTGTCAGTTCTGGGATATTATGTGTTTTGGTTACTCTAAGAACGGTTTTAGATCTTTTTAATTCTCACAAAACTTTTGATGACTAATAGCTGAATTTTAAACATACCGTAAAATTTTTAGGAGTACATGGTTATGGATTTCGAATTAAAGGGCAAAAAAGCCATCGTAAGTGCTGGTGGGTCGGGTATTGGTTACACAATTGTTGAAGAATTTATTAAGCAAGGTGTTTCAATCTCCACATGTGATATTGATGAAAACCGTATTCAAGAATTGCGTAATAAATATCCTCAAATATACGCAGAGGTCATTGATGTTGGCGATGAACGGGCTGTCAAAGAATTTTGCATAAACAGTATTGAGTTTTTAGGCGGGTTGGATTGCCTGGTAAATAATGCCGGCGCGGCTGGTCCAACCCTGTCAATTGAAGAAATTGATGCGGAAGATTGGTCACATTGCTTAAATGTATGTCTCAGTAGCCAGTTTTATTTTGTAAAGTCTTGCTTAAAGCAACTTCGCAAAAGCTCTTCCGCCTCTATTGTAAATCTCTCATCCGCAGCTGGACAATATGGTTTTGCTTTCAGAACGCCATATGCTTCAGCTAAATGGGGAGTTATTGGGTTGACGAAGTCATTATCAATTGAATTAGGTAAAGACAAAATAAGGGTAAATGCGGTTTTACCAGGGTTGGTCGCCGGAGTTCGTCAACAAAATGTTCTGCGAAATAAAGCACAAATGCTAGGTAAATCGTTTAACGAGGTTGAAGAGGAAGCTTTTTCCTTTACTTCCATTAAGGAATATGTCGACGCAAAAGATATTGCTGATCAAATAATGTATCTGGCATCAGACGCTGGAAAGCACATTTCAGGGCAAGCAATTTCAATTGATTGTGACACTAAAATGTTGCTTTAAACGATTTAAAGTTTTGAATACCGAACATTCGAAAACAACTAGTAGGTTTTTTAGGTGCTATTTATTTTTAAAGTTCTTGATTAATCTCATATTTAGGATCAACGTCAAGCTATAACTATCTCAGAATGAGTGATTATGGAAATCAATAACCCCCGTGGTATACTATTGATGGCACTAGGATTTGCTTTGTTTGCCGTTGCGGATACAATTGCAAAAGTACTGCTTGAGTACTACCCACCTGTACAAGTTGTTTTTATCAGGATGTTAGGCTTATTTTGGGGCGTGAATTTAATAATGCTCTACAACTCAAAGTGGGTTGGAAAAACACATAATTTATCTAAACAATTACTGCGAGGGCTTGCGCAAGCTGGCTCGGCTGTGAGTTTCCTAGTTGGTTTGAGAACCATAGCGATTGCAGATGCGACTTCAATTGCTTTCGTAGCTCCCTTATTTGTAATTATATTGAGCTATTTTATTCTAAAGGAGCCGATTGGTATTCGGCGTTGGCTTGCTGTAATCATTGGGTTTTCTGGTACTTTGATAATAATCAGACCTGGTTTTGAAATTATTAACTTAGGCCATATATTTATAATTATCGCGGCACTGCTTTTTGCATTACGCCAAATAATATCAAGGTTGATTGCTTCTACCGATGATCCTTTAACGACAGCTTTTTTCACCGCATATACCAGCGTTTTTATTTTTGTTTTATTCCAACCATGGGTTTGGACGCCTATTACAGATAAAAACCATATTTTTCTTTTCTTTGTTTTTGCCTCCTTTGCAGGTATTGCTGAATTCTTAGTTATAAAATCCTTACAAATCGCGCATGCGGTTGTTGTTTCACCTCTCCAATACACTCTTTTGATTTGGGTTACCATTTTTGGATTTTTTATCTGGGGCATACTTCCTGACGCCTGGACATTTCTTGGGGCAGGGGTCATCATAGCAACTGGTTTATATTCACTACATCGGGAGCGGTTGAAAAAATCTCTCTAAAGTTTTTACTTAAGAAAAGAGACCTAATGAGATATATCCTTTTAGTTTTGCTATCTTTCCCATTTTTTCTTATCAAAAGTGCCTTTGCCGATTGTCATGGCTGTAACTTTGATAACAAAAATCTGGCCCACTTCGTATTTGCGGATCAGAATTTATCTAACGCTTCTTTTCAAGGGGCTTATTTAGTAAACGCTGACTTTTCTAGAGCAAATCTTCAAGGTGCGACCTTTGATGGGGCATATGCTAATGGTACTATTTTTATAGGTGCTCAGCTCGATAATGTTTCATTCAGAAGTACTGAGTTGGAATTAGCTAATTTTTCAAACGCATCGATGAAAAATGTGACATTTGATGGTGCTTATCTTGTTCATGCAAAATTATCCAGTAAGCAAGTTTTAGAAAGTAAATTCTGTGAAAATTTGGTGTTAGATGCAATGAAATTTGTAGATCTTTGTAAAAACTGACTGATAT
>CAYMIR010000049.1:0-9181 GCA_964390655.1 uncultured Marinovum sp. | reverse complement strand
AGTTTCCATTGCTTCATTGGGTCATGGATTCTCATTAAAAACCTTATTTGCTGCTCCTCATCAGAAATAGAAAACCAATACTTTAAAACCATTATCCCAGACCGAACCAACATTCGCTCAAACTCAGGGACATCATTAAAAAACTGCCCAACCTGTTCAGAGTCCGCAAACTCCATTACTCTTTCTACGCCTGCTCGATTATACCATGAACGATCAAATAAAACGATTTCACCACCTGCAGGGAGATGAGGCACAAATCTCTGAAAATACCATTGCGATTTCTCCCTTTCTGTAGGAGCAGGAAGAGCAACAACTCTGGCAACTCTAGGATCCATTCTCTGCGTAATGCGCTTGATTACACTCCCTTTTCCTGCGCCATCACGACCTTCACAGATTATTACCAATTTTGAGCCAGTTTCTTTTACCCAGTCTTGTAATTTGATCAACTCAACTTGGAGTCTCAGTAGATTGCGATAATAAGTCGTTTTATCGAGCATATTCGGATGCTTATCACGATAAACTTTTCGCATTTCTTCCGTTAGAGCAGGAGCATTAAACTCTTCTTCGAACATTTCGTCCAAAGTATCTTCCAGTTCTGCCTCAATCCAACTTTTTGTTTTCTTTGTCATCCGAAAATACACTTTCTGGAGCCCACAAACATTCTTAAGAGGTAATCTTTACACTAAATTTTTCACAGGGTCACGGAGTAGTATAAAATTTGAAATTAGATGGGTAAAGCAGTTGTTTTAAAAACAGTACGTAGGGCAAAGGAAGATTGCATCTGTGCAACGCCTGGAAGCCTAGCCAGATACTGCCGATGAATTCTAGCAAAGTCTTCAGTACTTTCTGCAACAACTTTTAAAACATAATCTGCAGTCCCAGCCGTAAGGTGACACTCCAAAACATTTGGAATGCGAGCAACTTCTTTTTCAAATGCATCTAAAACTTCATCAGCTTGAGCCGATAGCGTAATCTCTACAAAAACTGTGGTAGGAACACCCATTTTTTTTGCATCTAAAAGTGCGACGTATTCCTTTACAAAACCCTCGTCTTCTAATCTTTGCACGCGTCGATAGCAGGCTGACTGAGACAAATTTATACTATCGGCCAACTCAGCATTAGAAATTCTTCCGCGCTCCTGCAAAGCTTTAAGAATTCGTTTATCGATTTCATCTAATTTCATTGTTTAAGTATTGATTAGAAAATTAAAAAATCAGCAAGCTAAATTATAAATATAACTAAATTTTTTCACCCAAAACGTATTTTAAAATTTGAACAACTTGTCCTGGGTTTTCAACGACTGCTAAAGCTGCAGCATCAACTTCCTTAAGGGCATGTTGATGCTCGCTGCTATGCATTACAATCAACGATTTACCTAGAGCCGCGGCGAAACCAGCATCAAAAGCCGCATTCCACTGTTTATATTTTTCACCAAATCGAACTATTACAATATCCGCGTTCATGAGGCCTTTTCGAGTACGGATCGCATTGAGCTTTGCTCCCTTGCTATCATGCCAAAATTTATCGGCCTCTTTTCCCATTATCATCACACCACAGTCATCACTTAACTCATGATCGGTAACTGGCCCCTCGAAAGTAATATCTAAATCCTTAGAACTAGCGATAATTTCATCCCTCCAATCTGTATGGATTTCGCCTGATAAATAAACACGCATTTTTTTCTCCTAGGTTCGCAAAACACCACCAGTAGCATTTTCTACCTTTTCAATTACTTTTTTGCTTAAATCTTCAATTTCGGCATCAGTAAGAGTTTTCTCAGCAGGTTGAAGCCTTACCGTTAGCGCAATTGATTTTTTTTCATTCCCAAACTCTTTACCAACAAATTCGTCAAAAACTCTGACATCTTGTATTAACTGTTTGTCGGCTCCTGTAGCAGCAATAACTAAATCTGAAGCCTCTACTTTATTGTCCACAATAAATGCGAAGTCACGCTCGACGGCCTGTAAATCAACTAGATCTAAAGCCGAGCGGGTTGATTTCTTATTTCTTGGAGTCGGTATAGAGTTAGGCCAAATTGTAAAAGCCACTGCTGGCCCTTTGACATCTATTTCCTTTAAAACTTTTGGATGTACTTCTCCAAAAACCGCTAGAACCGTCTTTGGCCCCAGGCAAATACAACCGTGTCTACCAGGATGCCACCAACTGTTTCCAACTCTAGAAATTTGAACTTTTTTAGGTGCACCTAGCGCAGCCAGTGTAGCCTCAACATCAGCTTTTACATCAAAAATATCTATATTTCTTGTTTTACTATGTACATTTTTCTTACTTGTTTGGCCCACCAATAAACCAGAAATTTGAAAATCTTGATCGCTTGGCTCTCCGCCACCAAATACCGGACCAGCCTCAAATAATGCAATATCATTAAAACCTCTGGCCTGGTTTCTGGAAGCTGCTTTTAGAAGGCAAGGCAGAAGATCAGGTCTCATATGGCTCATATCAGTTGAAATAGGGTTCTGCAGTTTGGTAGCTTCGGTACCACCGCCAAAAAGTCGAGCTGACCGGACATCAATAAAGCTATATGAGACGCATTCATTGTAGCCTAAGGCCGCTATACTGCGTCTGGCTATTTGCTCACGTTTTTGAGAAATGTTCAAAACTGGCTTTGAAATGCCCACATCTTTTTTGGGTAATGGAACCCCCTTTAAATTTGCTAAGGATGCAACACGAGCGATTTCTTCTACAAGATCTGCATCACCCAAAACATCAGGCCGCCAAGCGGGCACGTGAGCTTGATCGCCTTTCACTATAAAGCCCAAATCCGTCAAAATCTTTTTTTGTTGATCCTCTGGAATTTTCATACCTACAAGAGATTGAACTTTATCTGCATCAAATTTGTAATATCTTGAGGTATTAGGAATATGCCCTGCTTTAACTAAATCTGAGGCTTCCCCACCACATAACTTAAGGATCATATCAGTTGCAGCCTCAATACCTTTCGGCGTCCAGGCTGGATCAATACCTCTCTCAAAACGATACCTAGCATCCGAATTAATCTTTAACTCTCGGCCAGTGTAAGCCGTTCTAATAGGGTTGAAGTATGCTGCCTCTAAAAATACATTTTCTGTTTTATCTGTACACCCAGAGTGCAAACCGCCCATTATGCCACCAAGGCTTTCCACTCCCTTAGAATCTGAAATTACAGTCATGCCAGAACTTAGCGTATATTCTTTTTCGTCTAGCCCAATAAATTTTTCTCCACCGACCGCTTTATGAATTTTGAGCTTATCTCCATTGATTTTATCTGCATCAAAGACATGAAGCGGGCGGTTTTGATCATAAGTAAAATAATTAGTAATATCGACAAGCACAGATATTGGACGCAACCCTATTGCTTTCAAATAATCCTGAAGCCATTCTGGTGACTGACCGTTTTTAACTCCCTTAATGACTCGGCCGAAGAATACTGGCGTATTATCAAGACAGTTTTTATCGATTTCTACCGAAATAGGGCAATGGAAACTCCCTTTAACTGGGGCAACCTCATTATTTATTAATTTACCTAAACCACGAGCAGCTAGATCTCTCGCTATCCCATGAACTCCAAGTGCGTCAGGTCTATTTGGGGTAATCGCAATCTCTATGGTGGTTTCAACTTTTGATGGTTTATTGTCTGCTAACCAGTCAGTGAACCTTTCCCCAACCTGCCCCGAAGATAGTTCGATAATACCATCATGTTCGTCACTTAATTGCATTTCTCGCTCCGAACACATCATTCCGAAGCTTTCAACACCGCGAATTTTTCCAACACCTATTGTTGTTTCTATGCCCGGGACAAATACACCAGGCTTTGCAACAACAACTAGTATTCCTTTTCGCGCATTTGGAGCACCACAGATTATTTGAAGCTCGCCTTCATCCGTTTGTACTTGGCATACTCGCAGCTTATCTGCATTTGGATGCTGTTCAGCACTTAGCACTTTACCAATTGTGAACTCTTTCAGCGACTCAGCTGGGTTTTCAACATTTTCAACCTCAAGCCCCAAGTCAGTTAAAGCAGTGAGTATTTCATCTAAATTAGCGGACGTGTCTAAATGCTTTTTCAACCAAGAAAGTGTGAACTTCATAAATATTTCCTTATATCAACACCAAACAGTTTATTTATCTGGAAAGACCTGCATGAAGGTTTGGTTGGTCGAGTGCTGTAAAGCCATAATGGCGAAGCCATCTCAAATCACTATCGAAAAAAGCTCGCAAATCAGGAACACCATACTTAAGCATTGCTATTCTATCTATCCCCATACCGAAAGCAAAACCCTGCCAAAGACTAGGGTCGATATTACCTGCCTGTAAAACTTTTGGATGCACCATCCCAGATCCAAGAATCTCAAGCCAATCATCACCTTCGCCTACCTTAAGCTGCCCTTTATCCCAAGAGCATCGAATATCAACTTCGGCAGACGGCTCGGTAAACGGAAAATGGGAAGCTCTAAATCGAAGCTCAACATCACTCACTTCAAAATATGCTTTAACAAATTCTTCTAAAACCCATTTTAAATTAGCCATAGATAGCGATTGATCAATTGCCAAACCTTCAACCTGATGAAACATTGGTGTATGGGTCTGATCATAATCCGCTCTATAAACACCACCTGGACATATCACTCTCACCGGAGCACCAGTATTTTCCATAGTTCTAATTTGTACTGGTGATGTATGAGTTCTTAATACATGAGGGGCTCTATCATCATTTTCTGAACGATACATATAAAATGTATCCATCTCAGCTCTTGCCGGGTGATGACCTGGAATATTTAATGCATCAAAATTATACCAGTCTGTTTCTATCCTAGGGCCTTCCGCCACAGAAAAATCCATACTAGCAAATATACTTATTACCTCTTCAGTCACCTGAGATATCGGATGGATCGTACCACTCGGCCTTTCCCGAGACGGTAAAGTAACATCTAACCATTCTGATTTCAGTCTGTCGTTCAGCACCAAATCTTCTAGAGCTTCTTTTTTTGCAGAAATAGCACTTATAATTTCGTTTTTTAGGTCATTTAATGCGGGCCCAGCCACTTGTCTTTTTTCTGGTGGCATTTGACCTAATTCACGCATTTTGAGACTGACTTCACCTTTTTTACCTAGCGCAGCGAGCCTAACGGCCTCTAATGCATTTTCATCATCTGCAGTAGCTATTGCCTCAATGTACTTATTGCGTAAATTTTCCATACTTACTCTCCAATGCACTATTTTTTGTGCTAATGGAATAAAAACACGCCTTCAAGTCATCATTAATTTTAACCAACGATTATGTCAGTTGACCCGCGACTAAAAGCGATTAATTATTTTGATATTTATTCTTTAAGATAATGCAGATTTGGCTTGGTCAACAATAGCTTTAAACGCAGTTGGCTCGTGCACTGCTAAATCAGCTAGGACTTTCCGATCAACTTCAATACCAGCTAAGCTAAGACCATTGATAAATCGGCTATATGTAAGTGCTTCGTCGTGGGCTCTAACGGCTGCATTTATTCTCTGGATCCAAAGGCTGCGAAAATTCCTTTTTCTATTGTGACGATCACGGGTTGCATATTGGTTCGCTTTATCGACCGCCTGCGTAGCTACCTTAAAGGTATTTTTTCTACGTCCATAATAACCTTTCGCTTGATCAGTTATTTTTTTATGACGTCTGTGCGTCGTTACACCACTTGTTACTCTAGACATTGATTAAGCCCTCCCAACTATCGTGCATATGGCATCATGCCTTTGACGATTTTCTCATCAGCAGCACAAAGTGTAGTTGTTCCTCGCGCATTGCGAATGAACTTGGTGGTTCGCTTAATCATTCCGTGACGCTTGCCGGCCTGAGCGGCCTTTACACGCCCACTAGCAGTCACTTTAAAACGTTTTTTACAGCTAGACTTAGTCTTCATCTTAGGCATTTCCGTCTCCTCTTTACTCAGGTTCGGTTACAATACTACTCGGCATGCCATTAGGGCCGGCAGTATCTCTAAAAGCGTCGTATAAACCGTTGTTTTGAAATTCGCAACCTGCTTTTTAACTACTCCGGGTCCATTGCATAAATCATGCGTTCGTTACAAGGGGCGACCCTCAGAATGTTAGTTGTTCCAGTTATATTAAATGGAACACCTGCAGTGATTACAACTTGTTCAGTTTCATCAGCAAGGCCTTCTGCCAAGGCTGCTCTGACGGCACTTACTACAGCTTCCTTGAAACGGGTTTTGTTACCTGAGAGAACACAATTTGTACCCCAAGTTAAAGCAAGTCGTCTGGCGGTCTCTATTTCGGAGGAAAGAGCTATTATAGGTACCCGAGGACGCTCTCTTGCTGTTAACAAAGCTGTAGTGCCCGTTTGAGTAAAACAACAAATAGCTTTTATATCGGTCGTTTCAGCTATTTCTCTAGCAGCAGAAACAATTCCGTCTGCGACTGAATTTCTCTTGGCTCTTCTAGAAGCCTCCATTACTTCGGTATACGTTGGATCACTCTCAACTTCGATGGCAACGTTATTCATAGTTTCAACAGCTTGAATTGGAAATTGCCCAGCCGCAGACTCAGCCGAAAGCATTATAGCGTCTGAGCCTTCGTAAATAGCCGTTGCAACATCTGAAACTTCAGCACGAGTAGGCATTGGACTTTCAATCATACTTTCTAACATCTGAGTAGCTACAATTACTGGCTTTGCTGCAGCTCTACATTTTCGGACTAGCCTTTTTTGGATTGGTGGGACATTTTGAACAGGTAATTCTACACCTAAATCTCCCCTAGCCACCATTACTCCATCAGAAACCTTTAATATTTCATCAAAACTTTTAACAGCTGAAGGTTTTTCAATTTTTGATATAACGGATGCTCTTCCCGCTATAAGATTTCGTGCGTCGACTATATCTTCAGCTCTTTGAACGAACGATAGCGCCAACCAATCGATACCCAAGTCACATATGAAATCTAGATCAGCACGATCCTTTTCGGAAAGTGCGGCTAAAGGCAAAATAACATCGGGAACATTGACGCCTTTTCTATCAGAAATTTCACCACCATTTAAGACCAAACAATCCGCAAAGTCGGGACCGCATTTTTCAACCATTAATTTTATTTTTCCATCATTTATTAATAAATGAGCACCCTCGTGTAGAGCCTGAAAAATTTCTGGATGTGGTAACTGGACACGGTCTTTTGTTCCTAGTTCATCTTTCAAATCTAACCTGAACTTTTCATTTTCGGTTAATTCCTCAATTCCATTTTTAAACGGACCAACCCTTAATTTTGGGCCTTGCAAATCTGCTAAAATCGCTATTGGGCTACTAAGTTCATCCTCTATCTGCCGTATTATTTTATGTCTTTTGGCTATTTCATCATGCGTTCCATGACTCATATTCAATCTAAAAACATCCGCCCCAGCTAGGTGTAAGTCTTTGATTGTGTCATAATCACTGGAAGAAGGACCCAAAGTGGCTACAATTTTTATATTACGCTGTCTTCTCATATTTTGCCCTTAACCTCAGATAAAACTTATTAGTAATTAATGTTAGCGATAACATTTATGGTCCTTATGATATATTTTGTTTATCATAGCAACTTAAGCAATTACCAGTATTCTGAAGTTTAATTTTTTATGAAATACAAACCGTTCGAGATTTACAAAAATAGGCTCAAAGGTCCTTGGGTTATTATTTGTGATCATGCCTCCAACTTTGTACCTAAAAGTGTTGCCGACGGAAATTTGGGTATTAACAAAAAGGAAATGCAAAGGCATATCGCATTCGATGTTGGGGCAAAAGGACTAGCCTTAGAATTAGGAAAAAGTCTTGGTGCTCCAGTAGTCTGTTCGAATTATTCACGCTTGGTTATAGACCCAAATCGTGGAGAAAAAGATCCTACCTTAGTTATGCAGCTATATGATGGTACGATAATTCCAGCAAACAAAAACGTGACCGATTTGGAAATAGACCGCAGATTAGATCTGTTTTACAGACCTTATCATGATGCAATAAAAAACCTTTTAAATTCTTTTCAAGACCCAATAATTGTTTCTATTCATTCTTTTACACCACAGCTTAAAGGAAAGAAAACAAGACCCTGGCACGTGGGCTTACTTACCTCTGGCGATCGTCGTTTCCATAATGTCCTATTAAAGAGTTTTGAAAAGGAACCTCAGCTCTGTGTCGGAGATAACGAGCCATACATTGGAACTTCACCAGGTAATACGATCGATAAGCATGCAATTATAAAGGAAAGATTTAATACGTTAATCGAGGTTAGAAATGATTTAATTAAAAATGACTTTGACCAAAAAGCCTGGGCTAAACTCATTAAAAACAATCTACTTCAAGCAAAGGAATATTTAGATGGATGATGCATTAAAAACGAAACTTGAGGCAGCCGCCTTTAGGGCATTAAAGAAGCATTTAATGGTTGAACGTACAGATGTACAAAACATAGATCTTATGAACCTAGCAGGGTTTTGTCGCAACTGCTTATCTAGATGGTATCAAGAGGCAGCAATGGAAAACGGTGTTGAACTTAGTAAAGAGGAAGCCCGCGAAATTTTCTATGGAATGTCGATGGAAGAGTGGAAAACAAATTATCAGACCGAGGCAAATAAAGAAAAACAGGAAAATTTTCAAAGTGCATTTGCAGAGAATGTAAAATCAAAAAAGTAAACTTTTAAAACTTTTATCTTATACTAATCATCCATCTTAAACTTGTTTTGCTTTAATATTTTGTAAGAGTGGTAAAACCTTCGCCATATCTGGCCCGCGCTCTTTTCCAGTAAGAGCAAGCCGAAGCGGCATGAAAAGCTGCTTGCCTTTACGTCCAGTGAGTTGCTTGACTTCTTCGGTCCATTTCGACCAAGTGAATTCATCGAAAGGCTCAGTTGGCAAAACAGACATAGCTTTTTCAACGAATTCCCTGTCCGCCTCGTCTATCACGGGCTCAGCACCTTTTGAAAAAATATCCCACCAAGCCGATAAATCATTTAAGGTGTTAATATTTTCGCGTGTAATATCCCAGAAAGGCTGAGCTAAATTCATTGGCACACCCAAAGAAGCGAGGTTTTGTTGAACATCGCCTAAGTTGAGAGTTTGAAGATATCGATGCGTTAATGGATAAAGGTCTTTTTCATCAAATTTAGTGGGGGCTGACCCAAAGATTGAAAGATCAAAGTCTTTGGCAATTTCGTCTAATGTTAAAC
>CAYMIR010000048.1:0-9350 GCA_964390655.1 uncultured Marinovum sp. | reverse complement strand
CCAAACATTAATCCTCCGAATAGCATGGTCAGAAAAACTGCAATAAGTGGAGTTAAGGCTGTCCATAACTTGGAAACAGTGCGACGCTTCTCAAGTCTTATCATGGTTTTTTTAGATCCAAATCAGACCCTCCCATTAATAAGCCTACGTCTTCCGATGATAAGCTGCGAATATTGTGTGATTTTGATAGATGCCCATTCGTTAAAACGGCGAAAGTATCACAAATTTCGAAAAGCTCATCTAAATCCTGACTGATGACAACGACGGCAGAGTCCTGGGAGGCTAAATTCAATATTGATTGTCTTATGAAAGCGGCTGCTGCGGCGTCTACGCCCCAAGTCGGTTGGTTAACAACAAAAACACGTGGTTTCTGTAGAATTTCTCTACCGATTACAAATTTTTGTAAATTGCCTCCTGATAAAGAGGCTGCTGCATTTTCTAAATTTGGGGTTCTGACATCAAACTCAGAAACAATATCTTTTGTTTTTTCTTTCACGTGATCGAAATTTATAATTCCCCATCGATTTACGATGTCTTCAGATTGAGAAGTCATAAGAGTGTTTTCAATTAAAGTCATTGCTGGTGCGGCAGCATGCCCTAACCGCTCTTCTGGCGCCGCTCGCAACCCTAAATCTCTTCGTTCATTGGGAGTTAATTTGCCAATAGGTTGGTTAAGTATTTTAACCGTTGAAGGATTTGTTTTTTCTTCGCCAGATAGCGCTGAGAGGAGCTCATCTTGGCCATTGCCTGCCACGCCTCCAATTCCCAGTATTTCACCAATACGAACGGAAAAATTAATGTTTGCTAAAGATGTTCCAAAAAAGTCTTTGGTTTGAATGGAAAGATTTGAAACTTTTAAAAGTTCTTCCCCAAATGTTCGGTTTTCTCTAGATGGGCTGGAAAACGATTTGCCAACCATCATCTCTCCTATTTCTTTTGCGCTGGTATTTTTAGGAATACAAGATCCAACCTTTTCCCCATTTCGAAGAATAGTTGCAAAATCACAAATCTCGCGAATTTCCTCCAATTTATGTGAAATATATAAGATTGATTTGCCTTCCTCTTTAAGCCTGAGAAGTGTCTCAAAAAGTGTCTTCACCTCATTTGGGGTCAAAACAGAAGTAGGCTCATCCATTATAAGTAATTTGGGGTTTTGGAGCAGGCACCTGATTATTTCTACTCTTTGACGTTCGCCGGCTGATAATTGGCCAACTAGTCTTTTTGGATCTAATGGAAGCCCGTATGATTTTGAAACAGTTTCAATTTTTTCTGATAAATCATTCATTTTAGGCGGGGTTTCCATTCCTAGAGCAATATTCTCAGCGACATTTAAAGCATCAAATAAGGAAAAATGTTGGAAGACCATTGCTATGCCACTCTGGCGCGCTTTGCTTGGTTCCGAGGGTTTAAAACTTTGTGAACTCAACCTCATATTCCCTGAGTCTGGCTGCATCAAACCGTATATCATTTTTACGAGTGTCGACTTGCCAGCACCATTTTCACCCAACAGTGCATGGATTTCGCCTGAATTGATTTCAAAACTTATATTTTCGTTAGCTTTTACACCGGGAAATGATTTGGATATGCCGTTTAGTTGTAGCAAAACTTCGGCCACGCGACACTCCTTCATGAACTTTCGGTTAACCACTTTTAGAGACTCTCACTTTACGGACATTAATTTCTTGCTCAAGTCCAAAATTTTTAGAAATACGCGTTGTTAAAAAATAAAAATTGAGGCAAACCTATAAGCAGTATTAATTTTCTGGAAATTCTATGTCTTCGTCTGCCCAATTTGTTCACCTGCGAGTTCATTCAGAGTATTCACTTTTACAAGGAGCAATGCGTCTAAAATCTCTTCCCGACCTTTGTGTTAGAGAAAATATGCCTGCTTTGGCTGTGACAGATAAAAATAATTTGTTTTGCGCATTAGAATTTTCCGTTTCTGCTAGTAGCAAAGGTATACAGCCAATAATCGGCTGCCAAATAGACACACAATATTCAGAATTAAAAGTTGGTGAATCTCTGCCAGAACTAGCATCGCTTGTTTTGATTGCTCAGAGTGAAAAGGGCTTTCAAAACTTGATGAAACTAAATTCTTGCCTTTACCTTGATGAAGATAAGAGAGGTTTACCTAGAGTTGATCTACTTGAGCTACACAAATATTCCGAAGATCTAATTTGCCTTTCGGGCGGTCCAAGTGGGCCAATAGGTTCTTTAATTGCCGATGGTCAGATAGATAAAGCAACAAATTATACATCTAAGCTTTTAGAAATTTTTGGCGATCGTTTTTACATTGAATTGCAGCGACATCCCGAAGAGGATGGATTACCTCTTCTGGAGCAGAAAACAGAGCCATTTTTTTTAAACATTGCAACCGAAATGGAAATACCAATTGTTGCAACAAATGACGTACATTTTTTAACCTCTGAAGCTTATGAATCCCATGATGCTTTGCTGTGTATAGCTGATGGTGCTTATGTGGATCAGCAAGAACCCAGAAGACGGCTAACTCGGCAACATTATTTTAAAACATCGGCTGAAATGTTGGCGCTTTTTGCTGATATTCCTGAGGCAATAGAAAATACTATAGAAATTGCTAAACGTTGCTCTTTTATGGTTTCGTGCCGTGACCCAATATTGCCAAAATTTGCAGACGATGAAGTTGCTGAGTTGCGACGGCAAGCGAATGAAGGTTTGCAAAAAAGGCTCGCAGTAATTCCACATGCGGCATCAATAGAAGATTACCAAAAACGATTAGAATTTGAGCTTAATGTGATAATTAAAATGGGCTTTCCAGGGTACTTTTTAATTGTTGCAGATTTTATCCAATGGTCCAAAAAAAATAAAATTCCCGTAGGTCCCGGCAGGGGTTCAGGCGCTGGATCACTTGTAGCTTACTCACTTACTATAACGGATCTAGATCCAATTAGGTATTCGCTACTCTTCGAGCGCTTCTTAAATCCAGATAGGGTTTCAATGCCTGACTTTGATATTGATTTCTGCATGGATCGTAGGGAGGAAGTGATACGATACGTTCAGGAAAAATATGGTCATGATCGTGTTGGCCAAATAATTACTTTTGGTGCACTACTTTCCAAGGCTGCTATCCGAGATATTGGACGCGTCCTACAAATTCCTTATGGGCAAGTAGATCGACTTGCCAAGATGATACCGGTTGAGGGCGTCAAGCCAGTATCAATAGAAAAAGCAATAGAAGAAGAGCCTAGACTAAAAGAAGAGGCAAAAAATGAAGAAGTCGTGCAAAGGCTTTTGCATTATGGAAAAGAAGTTGAAGGCCTTTTAAGAAACGCTGCAACGCATGCTGCCGGAGTTGTGATTGGTGATAGGCCTTTAGACTCACTTGTGCCGCTGTATAAAGATCAAAAATCAGATATGCCGGCAACTCAGTATAATATGAAATGGGTTGAACAATCGGGATTAGTTAAATTTGACTTTTTAGGCTTAAAAACCCTAACGGTTATTCAGAATGCTGTCGAATTAATATTAAAGTCTGGTCGTCCGCTCCATGTAGGTGCTGATGGCTCGGAGCTGTATGTACCCCAAACTGGCGCTGAAAACGAAATTAATGCTATCCCCTTGGATGATAAGGCAACCTACCAGCTCTATTCATCTGCTAAAACTTATGCAGTTTTTCAGGTTGAGAGCCAAGGCATGATGGATGCGCTTAAGCGAATGAAGCCAAATTGTATTGAGGATATTGTGGCACTGGTGGCTTTATACCGACCAGGCCCAATGGAAAATATTCCAGCTTATTGTGAGGTGAAAAATGGTTTAAAAGAGCGCATCTCAATACACCCTTTGATTGACGATATTTTGGAAGAGACACAGGGCATAATAGTTTATCAAGAGCAGGTTATGCAAATCGCTCAAGTCATGGCTGGGTATAGTTTAGGTGAAGCTGATTTGTTGCGTAGAGCAATGGGAAAAAAGATTAAAGAGGCAATGGATGCCGAGCGTCCGAAATTTGAAAAAGGTGCTGCAGAAAATGGTGTTGATACCAGCAAGGCTTCTGAAATTTTTGATTTATTAGAAAAGTTTGCAAATTATGGATTTAATAAATCACACGCTGCGGCTTATGCGGTAGTAAGCTATCAAACTGCTTGGTTGAAAACTAATCATCCATTAGAATTTATGGCAGGCGTAATGAATTGCGACATTCATCTCACTGAGAAACTTGCAATATATTTTGAGAAAGTTGTTAAAAAAGAATTAAAGCTTTCATTTGTACCGCCTTGTGTAAACAAATCTCATGCAACATTTTCAGTAGTTAATGGCGCGTTAGTTTACGGTTTGGGCGCGCTTAAAAATGTTGGAATTGAGGCTATGCAGCTTATCATAGAGGCAAGAGAGTCTACTTCTTTTTCAACCCTTTTTGATTTCGCTAGAAGAGTTGATTTAAAACGAATAGGTAAAAGGCCGTTAGAAATGTTGGTGAGGGCAGGTGCCTTTGACCAACTTGATCCAAATAGAAAAAGGGTCTTCGCGGCTCTTGAGGATTTAGTTAATTATTCAGTAGCTGTTCACGAACAAAAATCATCGAACCAAGTCTCCTTGTTTGGTGAAACTGGTGATGACTTACCTGAGCCTCGCATTAAGGATTTTCAAGACTGGCTTCCAGCTGAACGATTAGCTGAGGAATATATCGCTATAGGCTTTTATTTATCTGATCATCCATTAGGCGATTACGCAAGCGCTTTAAAACGAAATGGAGTTTTGACTTTTGATGAAGTAATCAGCAAAGCTGAAGGAGGTCCCTTTATTGCCAAAATGGCAGGTGTAGTAGCAAACCGACAAGAAAGAAAATCAGCGCGCGGTAACCGTTTTGCATTTCTCCAATTGAGCGATAAGACAGGTTCATATGAGGCAACTTTGTTTTCAGATGTTTTAGAAAAGTCGAGAGAATATATAGAGACTGGTTCAAAGATTTTAATTACTGCAGAAGCTTCGTTAGAGTCGGATCAAATTAAGTTGTTGGCCAGGTCGATTAGTCCTTTGGACCTTGGTATTTCAAATGTTGATGCAGAAGGAATGAGAATTTTCGTCAATGATGAAAAAGTAATAAGTTCTGTTGCATCAGTTTTGGACCAATCCAAAGATCAGGTTAAACTTGGAGCTAGAGGCCCAATATACTTGCGTCTCATTAATTCAACTTTGCCCGGGGAAGTCGAAATTGATTTAGGCGAAAATTTTCCCATAAGTCCACAAGTTAGAGGGGCTATTAAAAGTCTGAGTGGAGTGGTGGAAATCGAAGAAATATAGATAATATTTACTCCTTCTTGAGTAAAAACTTTCCACCAATCAAATTTCTGCTAATTGTTCAAACGTAAGGGGCGATACATGAGCGATCAATTCAAAATTACTTTGGCACAACTCAACGCAACTGTTGGAGATCTAAACGGTAATGCTGAAAAAGTAATGAAAGCTTGGGGAAAAGCGCGTGATGATCGCAGCAACTTGGTAGCATTTCCAGAGCTATTTATAACAGGATATAATCCCCAAGATTTAATTCTGAAACCAGCTTTTCAAAAAGCTTCTGCTGATGCTATTAAAAAAATCGCAGAAGCATGTTCGCCAGGTCCAGCTATCGCTGTTGGTGGCCCGTTTTGCGTTCAGGAAAATCTATACAACGCCTACTATATTCTGTTCGAGGGTAAGATACAGGCAATTATCAAAAAACATCATCTTCCTAATGAAGAAGTCTTTGATGAAGTTCGCTTGTTTTCGTCTGGAAATGTGGATGGACCATTTCAGGTTGATCAAATGCGGATAGGAAGTCCAATATGCGAAGACGCTTGGCACACAGATATTGTGGAGACCCTAGCGGAGACGGGTGCTCAAACACTTTTAGTTCCTAATGGCAGCCCATATTACAGGGGTAAAACAGAAATAAGGCAAAATGTCATGGTTTCGAGAGTGGTAGAAAGTGGACTACCTCTTGTTTATCTGAATTTAGTAGGAGGCCAAGATGATCAAGTTTTTGATGGGGGATCTTTTGTCCTAAATCCTGGTGGCGAACTTGTTTTGCAGATGCCTCAATTTGAAGAAGACATTGCAACCTGCGTCTTCAAAAAATCTGCAGACAGTTGGATGGCTGAGACAGGACACAAATCGCGTATTCTTGATCCTTTAGAGTCAGACTATTTTGCCATGGTAATTGGATTACGCGACTATTGCAAAAAAGCAGGTTTTGATAAAGTAGTTATAGGTCTTTCTGGAGGAGTTGATAGTGCTTTAGTAGCAACTATAGCTGCGGATGCATTGGGTCCACAATCTGTAAGAGCAGTGATGCTTCCATCTGAGTACACGAGCAAAAGTTCGCTTGATGATGCTTCTAAATTATCTAAAAATTTGAATTGTCGTTATGACTATCTTTCAATCGAAGAAGGCAGGCTGGCAATTTCTGAAACACTTTCAGATTTATTTCAGGGAACAGAGCCTGACTTAACTGAAGAAAATATCCAGTCTAGGTTGCGAGGGTTATTGTTAATGGCAATATCCAATAAGTTTGGTGAAATGTTGCTAACAACGGGAAATAAGTCAGAGGTTTCGGTTGGTTATGCTACTATATATGGCGATATGGCCGGTGGTTATAATCCAATCAAGGATCTCTACAAGACACGTGTATTTGATATCTGTAGATGGCGTAATGAAAATACTAGGTCTTGGATGAAAGCCTCTGGGTTGAATGTTATTCCGATAAACATAATCGAAAAACCACCCAGTGCTGAGTTGCGTCCTGACCAAAAAGATAGTGACAGTTTGCCAGACTATTTTGTGTTAGATGGAATATTGAAAATTCTCGTTGATGAAGATGGAACTGTAGAGGATTGTACTAATGCAGGGTTTAGAAAAGAGGACGCTAAGCGCGTTCAAAGGTTACTGTTTATAAATGAATATAAACGCTATCAATCTGCACCAGGGACCCGCTTGAGTAAGCGCGCTTTTTGGCTTGATAGGCGCTATCCGATAGTGAATAGGTGGAGTGAATAATTAATTTTGCTCAACCATTCAATGCGATGAAATGAATATATGCCCTCGTTATGTAGAAAATGTTTTAATACTTTCAATGAAGAGGGGCGCTGTCCAAGGTGCAGCTCACCTTTGGTGGTATCACATACTGAATTGTTTGACCTCAATATTGCCCATATGGATTGTGACGCATTCTATGCAAGTGTTGAAAAACGAGATAATCCAGATTTAGCAGATAAGCCTGTAATTATTGGAGGTGGGCGAAGGGGTGTTGTTTCTACTGCTTGCTACATTGCTAGAATACGTGGTGTAAAATCAGCGATGCCTATGTTTAAGGCTTTGGAGAAATGTCCAGATGCAGTAGTTATTCGGCCTCGGATGAAAATATATGCTGAAATAAGTCACCAGATTAGGGAAATGATGAATGATATTACACCCTTAGTCGAACCCTTGTCTCTTGATGAAGCTTTTATGGATCTGTCTGGTACTCAAAAATTGCATGGAGCTCCACCTGCAGTAATGCTCGCAAAGTTAATGGATAGGATGAGTGGTAACTTAGGTTTGACAGGATCAATTGGACTTTCACACAATAAATTTTTGGCAAAGATTGCTTCAGATCTTAATAAACCAAATGGGTATTCAATAATTGGTGAGGCAGAAACCAGCTCTTTTTTACAAGATAAACCTATTCGTTTGATATGGGGCGTGGGCGCTTCAATGCAAAAGTCACTAGAAAAATCTGGTATAAGGACTTTCAGTGATTTGCTGAGGTGGGACAGAAAAGATCTAGTTAGTAAATTTGGATCTATGGGCGATCGTTTATGGTTTTTAGCAAGAGGTCAAGATGCCCGGATTGTGTCGAATAGTGACCGAATTAAATCTATTTCTAATGAAACAACATTAAATGAAAACACAAGTGATTTACGCGTTTTAGAAGGGCATTTATGGAGGCTTTGTGAAAAGGTTTCATCGAGGGCTAAGTCGAAGGGGTTGGCTGGAACGATTTTGATTTTAAAATTAAAATTATCAAATCATAAGATACTAACAAGAAGGGTGACCTTACGAGATCCAACATATCTGGCAGATGTCCTTTTTCGTTCAACTTATCCTTTGATGGAAGCAGCCATAGAAAATGGGCCATTTAGACTTGTCGGTGCGGGTTTGTCGGGACTTTGTCTAGCAAGCCAAGCAGAACGTGAGCCAGCACTCTTGGATGAGGGAGCTCTTAACCGGATTAAAGTTGAACGTGTTACCGATGAGATTAGAGAGAAATTTGGAGATGAGGCAATGATAAAAGGCAGATCGCTCCTTTAATCATTCAGCGGCAATTTTTTCTGAATTGCAAATTAATGATGAAATTTGAATAAGAGCAGGAAACAGCTGCGATTTCAATTTCTCAAATCCAGAATTTGGCGATATTCGCTCTTCATCCATGTACAGAGAGCGATCAATTTCTAATTGAATTGCATGGGTTCTTTCTTTAATTTTCCCATGATGCTTCGTTATGAAAGCACCAGCAAAAGGCGTGTTCTTTGCCACTCTAAAACCGTGTTGTTTTAAAATTGAAACTATTAGGTTTGTGAATTCAGGATCACTTGACATGCCGAACCTATCACCGACAACAATTTCGGGCGCACTTATGAAAGATGACTGTGTTGAAACAGCTTCGTGTGGCATTGAGTGCATATCTATCAATAAACTTTGGCCGTAAATTGACTGAGCCCTTTTGAGGAGAGTTGAGAGGTCTTTGTGATAAGGTTTCCAATAATACTCTATTCTTGATTGCGCTTGTTCCAAACTGAGCTTGCCTCGGTAAATTTCTTTTCCGTGAGAAACAACGCGTGGGATTACACCCAATCCGGATGAAATTCGTGGGTTTCGCATGTTATTTTTAATTCCGCTTATTAAAGCAGGGTCTAACTCGTCTGTTGAGCGGTTTAGGTCTATGAAGGCCCTTGGTGCATTTGCAACTATCTTAGGTGCCCCATACTTTTCGATTCCATCGATCAATTGGTCCAAGAAAGCATCTTCCGAAGATCGAATCGATATACTGTCCAATATTGATTGGTTTAAAAATGACACTCCATAGTCTCGTCCAGAATGTGGTAGTGCGAAAACAACCCCAGATGTTAGAGTGGCTGGTTCAACTATAGAATGTTGTCTAATATCGGTAAAAACATTATTCATACTTCGATGGTAGCTCAAAAGATAATAAATCAAAAGCTCTTGATGTCTGTTCAATGTAATATTATAGACCGGCTATCGGCGCGGTCACCCCGCGCCCCTTTTATTGGGGTGCTTAGTCCGTCGGTTTGGGCGGTTAGCTCAGCGGTAGAGCACTACGTTGACATCGTAGGGGT